>NZ_WHOC01000077.1:0-38694 GCF_013141785.1 Paenibacillus germinis | reverse complement strand
AAATAGGTTGAATGAGCCTGATTTGATTGTATTTTATCCAATGGAGCAAACGAGGGAGTTTATTGGTTATGCATCTACAGATATTAACCGTAGGGGATTGAAGGCGCGCTAATCTCGTGGACGGGATCGCGGAGTATGTGAGGCGCATTGGGCCGTATGCCAAGGTGCAGATGATAGAAGTGCCGGACGATAAGGCACCGGAGAACATGTGCCCTGCTGAGGAACAGCAGCTGATGCGGTTGGTGCTGATGGAGCAGGTTAATCGCATGGTGCGGATAAATCGCGGGGAACCATACCATAAGTAAGGCAAATTGTTTGGATAAAATTGTATCGAAACAAGGATATGAGTATAAGTAGATGCGCGTTAAACCTAAAAAGGACCGTCAGATCTTTCCTGACGGTTTTTCTTCATTCCTTAGATTTCAAGTGTTTTTCGTCTGAATAATACATCAAGTTGGTTTGACACTCCGAGCAGCTGGCTCCGTTACCTAAAGCCTTTCCAATATAGCTGGGTACCATTCTTTTTCTATTCGATCCATGTGATTTTCAATAGGTTGAATAGTCAACCTTAAGCATCGGCTTAACTCCTTGGCTTCTTTTTTGTTTGGCAATGGGGTCATACGTAGAGTCTTTTGATAGAACATTCTTAACACGGTAAGAAGATACTCAACTTCTGACTCGAACGATTCGTTCGTTTCTATATTCATTTTAGCAAAAGGAGTAGACGTAAGTAAAAGCATATCCCCCTCTTTCTTTTCAAGGAGAGAAAGTTCATCCAATAATCCTCTGACTTCTTCAACCATTTTTTTGATGAAAGTTATCCGCGTTACCGAAGTTATTTCGGACTCTATGTTACTTGCAAGTCCATTGATAATCTTCAATTTTTGATCGATATCTGAGTGAAGTTTATGTAATAAACGAAACTGATTATCCATCATCCAGTGCCAATGCATGTAATTGGCTATTTCATTACTAGCGGAAGTATGTGAATAGTACCCCATGTTTTGAACCTCCTATGTAGAGTTTTACACAAAGTGTAATCTTTTTAATTGAACGAGGCAGTGAGATTGATCACAGAAAACAGAACAAATCTGTGACATATCTCATAGAGTGCGAATTTGATAAGTAGTACAGTATAAGCAGCTATTATGAATGATTAGGAGTTGATGCTGAATGATTACTTGCGAACACTGTGGTACGACGAATGGGTTTAGGAAGTTAGAAAACAGTTGGGTCTGTGAAGATTGTAAAATAGGTGATGTGAAAACGACAGTGATGAACAGTGGGGGCAAAGTGACTATTGTTAGAGAGAAGATAACAGGCGATGAATTTGAAGGTGAGCCAAAATCAAAAATCGAGCAGTGACCGTAAAAAGTCATTGACAACTCAAAGAATTCGACCATATAATAAAAGAAAACGGTTACGTAAACGTTTTCTCGAGAGAAGAGGGTCGAATGTTATGCGATCGGGTATTAAGCAGGTAGCCGAGCAAGCGGGCGTTTCGATAGCATCAGTGTCACATGTAATTAATAACACCCGTTATGTGTCGGATGAAGTTAAGCGCAAAGTTTATGAAGCAATGGAAGAACTCGACTACCGCCCAAATTCGGCAGCTAGGAGCTTGCGCAGTCAGAAGTCTAATACAATTGGACTCATCGTGCCAGTTCTCCCATCAGATACCTCTAATTTCTTCTTTATGATGGTAGCACAAGGTATTCAGTATACATTGAAGCAGCATGGCTATCATTTGCTGCTGAGCAACAATACAACGGAACAAATTGAAGATGAGAAAGAACAAATTAAATTGTTTAATTCTAAGTTAATTGACGGCTTATTTATTGCTTCAATCGCTGAAGATGTCGGTTATTTAAACGATATCGTGGGTTCTAATTATCCTGTCGTGTTCATCGATCGCAATCCGACAGGTTATATCGGGGATTGTGTGTTGGCAGACGGAATTGGAGGCGCTTACGAAGCAGTAAAAACGCTCATCCTGAAAGGTCATCACAGAATTGGGCTGTTAACCGGAGAACTCGGTATTACAACGAGTAATGAGCGCTATGATGGGTACAAAAATGCATTAGCAGATCACGATATTCCGTTTGATTCATCCATTGTGAGGATGGCGGAATCTAACTTAGAGAGCGGATATGAGAGTGCTAAGGCGCTGCTTGGCGAGCAGAAGATTACAGCTCTATTTATTGCCAATAACGTATTGACAATGGGCGCGATGAAATACATACAAGAACGACGGATTCAAATTCCAGCCGAGCTGGCTATTATTGGTTTTGACGATTATGATTGGACACAAATTACGTGTCCGCCTTTGTCGGTCATCCGGCAGCCTTCTTACGAGATCGGCGTGAAAGCAGCAGAGGTCATGTTAGAACGGATCGAGAAGCCAAGCACAATAAGCGAAGAATACAGACTTCCTACCTCGTTAATTCTACGAGATTCCTGCTAAAAAGCTGATCAGGCTTTTTTTTGAACATCAGAAAAACGTTTACGTAAACGATTTCCCGAAAAAGAAAGGGGCTGCATCACAACGAATGAACAAGTTCAAGGAACCACTTAAACAGATCAGAACCAACTATGAGTTATACCTTCTCATTCTGCCCACCGTGATCTACTTCATCATTTTTAAATATTGGCCAATGTATGGGGTTCAAATCGCATTTAAGGATTTTATCGCTTCCAAAGGTTTCTGGGGTAGTCCTTGGGTAGGCATGGAGCATTTTCAGCGGTTCTTCGATTCTTTCAACTTTTGGACCGTCATTCAGAATACGTTAGGACTTAGTGTTTTCTCTTTAGTGGTTTCATTTCCTGTGCCTATCCTCATCGCGTTGATGCTCAATCAGCTGCTCCATGAAAGGTACAAACGATTTATCCAGACTGTCATTTATGCTCCGTATTTCATCTCAACAGTCGTCCTCGTTGGTATGTTGTATGTGTTTTTATCGCCGGGAAGTGGACTAATCAATCACATCGTTCAACTTTTTGGAGGCGAGCCGATCTACTTTTTATCGAAGGCTGAATGGTTCAAAAGCCTCTATGTATTCTCCGGTGTATGGCAAGAAACCGGCTTTGCTTCCGTTATTTACTTAGCGGCGTTAGCAGGTATTGATCCGCATCTTCACGAGGCGGCGGTTGTGGATGGAGCTACGAAATGGCATCGGATCTGGCATATCGATATTCCTGGCATCCAGCCGACGATTCTCATTTTGTTCATATTGGCGATTGGGAATCTGATGAATGTTGGCTTCGAAAAAGCTTTTCTCATGCAAAATGACCTGAACGTTAGTTCGTCTGAGATTATTGCTACGTACGTGTACAAAATCGGCTTGCAGCGAGCGGAATACAGCTTCTCTGCAGCAGTAGGTTTGTTCAACTCCCTGATCAATTTCGTTCTATTGCTATCCGTTAATCGCATCGTCAAAAAAATAAATGGCAGCGGCCTATTTTAAAAGAGAGGAGGTATTCGTCCCATGATTACAGCTAAGAGTACCGCTGATAAATGGTTTGACGCTCTAAATATCCTAGTGTTGAGCGGCTTTGCATTGTTGATTCTGTATCCTCTTTATTTCGTCGTTATTGCTTCCATCAGCGAGCCAGATCAAATCTATGCCGGCAATGTTTGGCTATGGCCCAAAGGAATTACACTCGAAGGCTATAGGAGAATTTTATCAGATCCTCAGATCTGGTCTGGTTATGGAAATTCGATCCTTTACGCAGCTGCAAGTGCCCTAATCAGTGTTTCTTTAACGATTGGAGCGGCCTATCCGCTTTCCCGTAAGGATTTTTATGGACGCAATGTGTTTATGCTGTTCTTCGTGTTTACGATGTTTTTCTCCGGCGGCTTAATTCCAACTTATTTATTGGTCAAAAATCTGGGCATGGTGAATACGATTTGGTCGGTCATCCTGCCATCAGCAGTTGATGCCTTTGGGATTATTATTGCCCGGACGTTCTTCCAATCGGCAATACCCGATGAGCTCCGAGAAGCGGCTTTCATGGATGGCTGCAGAAATACGCGCTTTCTATGGAGTGTTGTAATTCCATTATCCAAACCCATTATTGCAGTTCTTGTGCTGTTTGCGGTAGTTCGCCAGTGGAATGGATTCTTCGATGCGTTAATTTATTTGGAGAATGAAAAGCTGTATCCGCTGCAGCTGGTCCTCCGTAATATTTTGATCCAGAGCCAGCCTATCGGCGACATGGTATCAGATATTGACTCACTTTTAGCTAAACAAAGGGTCTCTGAGTTGATCAAATATGGGGTTATCCTCATTGCAGCGGCACCACTACTCATTTTATATCCGTTTTTACAGCGTTATTTCGTTAAAGGTGTTCTGATTGGTTCTGTAAAAGGTTAAAAAATCGAAGGCAAGCATGAAAGGTGGTGGTGGTGGTCTTACGGTGATACCAGGAAGTGCATCCATGGATCAGTCATGAACGTAATGGGTTACATACAAAGAGGAGGGTATCGACAAATGAAAAAAAGACTAACGACATTAACTATGGTAACGATGAGCTTAAGTTTGGTATTGGCAGCATGCAGTGACAAAGCACCAGCAGCGAAAGATGCCGCATCTGCATCCCCGCAAAGCAGCGAGAAAGCAGCCTCCAAAAGCTTCAACGAAAGCGGTTACCCGATTGTAAAAGATAAAGTTACGCTGAAAATGGTATCGCCCAAAGCGCCGCTTGCACCTAATTATGGCGAGATGGAAATATTCAAACGTCTAGAAGAACAGACAAATGTACATGTAGATTGGGATAATGTCCCAGAAGCGAACTATAACGATAAGAAGAACATCCTGCTAGCTAGCTCCAACTTACCGGACGCTTTCTATGGTGCTCGTTTTACAGATAATGATTTGGTGAAATACAGCAAAGACGGTACGATCATCCCTCTGAATGACCTCATCGATAAGTATATGCCTAACGTGAAGAAGCTGTTTGAAAAAAGACCGGAGCTGAAAGCGTTCGTTACCGCGCCTGACGGGAAAATTTATTCGCTTCCTGTGGCGGAAGAGCTAGGTAAAGGGCAAGCTGGTATCGGTTCGAATCCGGATTTTCTCTTCTTGAACAAAGCATGGCTGGATAAGTTGAGTTTGAAGATGCCTACGACTATTGAAGAGCTGCATAACGTGCTTACCGCTTTTAAAACGAAAGACCCAAATGGTAACGGCAAGGCCGATGAAGTACCAATGTCCTTCATGAATACCTTCTGGACAGGCGATATCGGTTACTTATTCGGTGCTTTCGGCGTCCCAGACAAAACCTATCAGCCTGGTGATAACTCGTTTATCGAACACTTGAATGTGAAAGATGGCAAGGTGAATTACGCCGCAATCGATCCGAAATATAAAGATGCAGTTTCCTATTTCCACAAATGGGTCGAAGAGGGCCTCATTGATAAGGATTCTTTTACTTTCAATAACAATCCGGCACCTTACTTTGCAAAAGGAAAAACGAAGGATGTTACGCTTGGATCCTACCTCTGGTGGGAAGAGACGGAAATCGTTGGACCGGATCGCGCCAAGGATTATGCACTTGTACCGCCTTTCAAGGATATGGTTGTGAAATACAACAATGGCTCACCTTGGAGTCGCGGGGGTCCTGTTATTACGAAAGTGAACAAAAATCCGGAAATCACAGCCAGATGGTTAGATTTGCAATATGAGCCAAAGATGGCCGCTCAGCTACATTGGGGACCGATTGGCGTTGTATTCGATGAAAAAGACGGCAAACTTCTGCAGAAACCGCTTGATGCAGGCGTAGCAGCAGGCGAATTCCGCCAAAAAGTAGCGCCGAACATGACCGGCGTCATCTTGGCGGAGGATTTCCAAAATCTCGTCGCTCCTGAACCTCGTGCTTTGGAAAGAATGAATCGAATTAAAGATACTTTTGTTCCGCAAATGGAAAAAGAGAATTACCCGAGTATTTTCTTTACACCGGAAGAGCTGGATAAAATCAGTAAAATCAAACCCGATATTGCCAAGCTGACCAATGAAAAACGCTCCAAATGGTTGATGGAAGGCGGCGTTGAGAAGGAATGGGATACTTATTTAGCGACACTGAAGAAAATGGGATTAGATGACTTATTGAAAATCTATCAGGATGCATTGGACCGCTACAATAAAGCGGCCAAGTAATGGGAAATCAGGAGGTATCGAGCATGGAACCTATTGCCTATTGGTCCTTCGATGAGGGGCAGGGGCGCATAGCGCATGATCCGTATTCGGGTAATGGGGATTCAATTCAATATGCCCTTACGAAAGGTCGGTTTCAGTCGCCACAAGATCCGGCTTGGCGTAAAGGGATTCGTGGATGTGCGCTGTTGTTTGATGGTTATTCAACATGGCTGCAGCGCCCAGCAGGCCAATGCCCTAGCTTGTCGGGAGCATTAACGATTACCGCTTGGATTGCTCCCCGCAGCTATGACTTCGGAGATGAAGGGCGACTCGCCGCCATCGTCAATCAGCATGACAGAGATCGCTGCGAGGGTTATATTTTCGGATTATCTCGTCATGGGTCTTGGTCACTCCAGCTTGCGCTTGGCGCAGATTGGGTTGAAGTTTGGTGCTATGATCATCCGCTCCCTAAGGGAGTGTGGTCCTTCGTCTGCGCTACTTACGAATCGGTAACTGGACTGCTGAAGTTATATGTAAACGGTAGTGAGGCAGCGGTAAAGCAGCATTCGCAGAAGGATACTTTGATTACTCCCAGTCAGGAAGATTTGATAATCGGGCGCAATAACAAGGGTGTTATTTTGGCAGAAGCCTTCACGATGAATATGTTCGACGGTTTGATGGATGAACTTTGTTTATATGATCTCGCGATGTCTGAGGAGGACATTGCGAGAACTTACCGGGATTATTTAACCGAACATGGTGGAGCTTTACCCGCTATTCCTTACGAAGACCTGGCCATATCTAGAGCTAATTTTGTTCAGGATCGGCATCGTCCGGTGTATCATTTAACTTCGCCGGGGCACTGGATGAACGAACCGCATGCGCCGATTTATTTCAATGGACAGTATCATTTGTTCTACCAATTCAACCCAAACGGCCCATTTTGGCATTACATCCATTGGGGACATTGGGTGAGTGAAGATTTAGTTCATTGGCGCGACCTTCCAGCGGCTTTGGCGCCGGAACCCGGCCTTGATCCGGATGGAATCTGGTCAGGAAGTGCAGCTTATGATGAACACGGTTATCCGGCATTATTTTATACAATTGGGAATAACGCATGTTCTCCCAATCAATCGGTGGGTCTAGCTCGAACGACTTATCAGCGGGATGGAGACTTAGATTTGAAGACTTGGGTGAAGCATCCAGAGCCAATCGTGGTTCAGGAGCCTGGCGTTGGATACTTTGGTGAATTCCGTGATCCCTATGTGTGGAAAGAAAAGGAAGAATGGATCATGCTCGTCGGCACGGGCATAGAGGGACAAGGCGGAACCGCGATGGTCTACCGCTCTGCGAACTTAGTCGACTGGACGTGCGAAGGACCGCTGTATGTGAGTAATTATGAGAAATATCCATACCTTGGCTTTGTATGGGAACTGCCAGTACTCCTGCCGTTAAAGCGAAATGGTGAGGAAACGGGTAAACATATTTTCCTGATTAGCCCATGGGGGCCTGAGGCTAAAGTAGAAGTGAATTATTGGATCGGGAAATGGGATAGTGCGCGTTATCAGTTCATTCCGGATCATGAAGAGCCAGGACTCATCGATGTAGGTGATTTCCATTTCACAGGTCCGAGCGGCATGGTTGATCCCTTAACTGGAAGATCGCTTCTATTTACGATTGCACAGGGTGAGCGTACACCTGAAATCGATTATGATTGCGGGTGGTCGCACGGCGCTGGCATGCCGATCAGCGTGACTCTAAGGGAGGATGGGCGGCTCGGGATCGAACCTATAGAGGAAATGCGTCAACTCCGGGGGATGGAGCTTCTGAGCGTACTTGATCTTAGTTTGGATGAAGTGAATGAGAGCTTGCATCACATACGGAGTGATACGTTTGAGATAGAGCTAACATTTGGTTCAGGGGCAGAGCACCAATATGGAATCTCGTTAAGACGAACATCAGACGGAGAAGAGGAGACTGTTCTCTTCTATGATAAGGATCGAGAGCGGCTTGGCGTAAATCGAAATAAAACAACGCTAGATACGCGTGAACGAACGACTGGCATTCAAGAGGGGCTGCTTGAGCTTCACGGTGAACCGCTGCAATTGCGGGTGTTCGTAGATCGTTCATTGATCGAGGTCTACGCCAACGGTCTAAAAAGCTTAACGACACGCGCCTACCCATCTAGACTGGACGCGCTAGGGTTACTTTTGCACGGGGATCGAGACATTCGAATCACGTCCATGCGAATATGGGAGATAAAACCGGCATTTCAGGTGTCGGTGTAGAGAAAAAGCGGATAAACAATATCGGGAGGTAGAGAGAGCAATGTATGATATCGTTGCATTAGGTGAAGTGTTAATCGACTTCACACCAGCTGGAAACTCAGAGCTAGGTTATGCTTTATTTGAACGCAATCCTGGGGGCGCGCCAGCCAATGTGCTGGCTGCCTTAGCCAAGTGGGGCAAGCGGACTGGCTTCATCAGCAAAGTCGGATCGGACATTCACGGACAATATCTAGTGGATACGTTAGGGCGGTGCGGCATTGATACGCAGGGCGTAGTGATGAGCAGTGAAGCAAATACGACACTGGCGTTTGTTCAATTGGATGCGAGTGGTGACCGTTCCTTTAGCTTTTATCGTAAACCTGGAGCCGACACTTTGCTGACGGAAAACGAGGTGCTCCTCGATATGATCGCACAGTCGAAGTTATTTCACTTTGGCTCGTTGTCCATGACGAATGAGCCATCGGCCTCCGCGACAAGGAAAGCACTCCTGTTCGCCAAAGAAAATGGCTGCACAATATCATTTGATCCCAATTTGCGAATTCCGCTTTGGGACGATTTGGAGCATGCCAAACGTATGATGGAATATGGCTTGGCGCATGCAGACATCGTGAAAATATCCGAAGAAGAACTCATTTTCCTAACGGGTGCTGCGGATCTTGAAGAGGGATCTCGCATGCTATATGAATCCTTTGGCCCTTCTATCATTTTAATTACGCTGGCTGAAAAAGGTGCTTTTTACCGATTCGGTCAAGTAACGGGGAGTGTTAGTGGTTATGCGGTAGATGCGATAGACGCTACAGGTGCAGGGGATGCGTTCTTCGGAGGTTTCCTTATCAGTTGGATGGATTCAAATTCTAAGCAAGCCATTCACGCAATGAGTGAAACTGAAATTCGAAGTATGATCAGCTTCGCCAATGCAGCAGGTGCCTTAGCCACGACCAGAAGAGGAGCCATACCGGCGATGCCGAGCCTAGAAGAGATACGAAAGGTGACGAAGCATCATGATAACAGCTAACAATCAAACAAACTTCCGGCCGCAGCTTCATTTCACACCGAGAGATCAGTGGATGAATGATCCGAATGGGATGGTATTTTATGAGGGGGAGTATCATCTTTTCTATCAATACCACCCCGAAAGTACGGTTTGGGGACCTATGCATTGGGGACATGCTGTCAGTCAGGATCTGGTTCATTGGGAGCATCTTCCGATAGCGCTTGCGCCTGATGAACACGGTGCTATTTTCTCAGGAAGCGTAGTGGTAGATAAACACGATACGAGCGGCTTTTTTGCTGGTAAGTCAGGTCTAGTTGCTATTTTCACACATCATGATACGAAACCGGGGACTGATCTAACCAGGCAAAGACAAAGTCTTGCTTACAGCACGGATCGTGGGCGAACCTGGACAAAATACGCAAACAACCCAGTGCTAATAGAAGAAGCACTGCCTGATTTCCGTGATCCCAAAGTATTTTGGTTCAATCCTCAGCAAAGCTGGGTGATGGTCATTGCTGCGGGCGACACCATTCGATTTTACAAATCACCGAATTTGAAAGAGTGGACCCATTCTGGTGAATTTGGGGTTGGACAAGGCTCCCATGACGGCGTTTGGGAATGTCCGGATTTATTCGAACTGCCTGTAGATGGCGATATCCTCAACAGGAGATGGGTGCTTATTGTTAGTATTGGAGAAGATGCCAACTTTCTGGAAGGATCACGCACGCAGTGTTTCATTGGTTCATTCAATGGGGATACTTTTGTTTCAGAGGAATCCCCTGCTCCACTTCTTTGGCTGGATCACGGGAGAGATAACTATGCGGGCGTCACATGGTCAGACGTGCCTGAACAGCAGGGAAGACGACTGTTTATCGGGTGGATGAACAATTGGAAATATGCCAATGTGATCCCAACCTCCAATTGGAGAGGAGCGATGACGCTTCCTAGAGAGCTAACACTTACGGCGGAAATGGAGGGAGTCCGGCTCCTTCAGAAGCCTATTCCTGAGCTCCAAGCTCAAAGGCGGGGTGAACAGAATTGGGCAGCTTTTGAGCTGAGCAATTCAGAATTAACGGTAACACATGGTGATTTGCTTGAAATCATCGCTGAATTTGAGTTTGACGATGAGTTAGAATTTGGTTTGAAGCTAAGAGCCTCCGAAACAGAGGAAACAATCCTTGGTTATAGCACTCATGAGCAACTGCTGTTTATTGATCGCAGTCGTTCTGGAGCTATCGATTTTCATGCTGATTTTGCTTGCAAGCACAGCGCTTTATTGAAAGCGGAGACTGGGAACATGAAGCTGCATATTTTCGTGGACCGCTCGTCCATCGAAGCTTTCGCGAATGACGGAAAACTCGTCATGACGGATCAGATTTTCCCATTATCCTCGTCAACAGGTATAAAATTGTATGCGAAAGATGGGAGCGTTAAGGTTAAATCCCTAACGATTCATACTCTTAATTCTATATTTGATTGAGGCTTGCTTTACGGAGAACAGATACCGCAACATAAATTCAAAAAACATGACTTCAACAGCGGTTGGAACCCCACGTCCATCCCTCCCCATGGACAAAAGTTTGGGTTTACACGTAAATAGACAGTCAGGATGTTTTTCCCTGACTGTTTTTCTTAACGTTTTTTTTCTACGACGGACCAATTAACGCACACAGCTAATGAAACCAACCGGAAATAGACGTTTAACGGACCTGGATGCCGTTAAATGCCTATTTGGAGCGATGATTCTGAGCTTACGGACTTCAGCGCCGTTATTCAGTTTCAATTTATCTTATTTTCATAATTTGAAGTAGATTAAGGGCTGTCGAGTCCATTAGATGTTTAAATTCAATCTTTTTCGGGGATTAACGTCGCTCCAGTCCTTTAGCCGGGAATGATGAATCTGAAGTTGATTTCTCACCCATTTCCTAACTCTACATCTGTATGTTGATTGGTCAGTCGTAGTTTTTTTTTGGGTTGAAATCAGTGGTTGGGCACGTAGCTCTCTTGTTTATTTCTACTCGAATGATCGACGTATGCTGACTCTGTATTTATTTATGATGGTATAATAAAGATCAGCTGCCAAGCCGGTAACTTTGCGATGTATCAAGAGGGTGCACAGACGTGGCAGGAGGCTTATACGATTGTGTAAAAATATAATAAGAACAGGAGCTTGTAATCATGTTACATATCGGCATTATCGGTACAGGCGGGTTCAGTAAGATGCACGTAAAAATTTTATCCGAGATGGAAGATGTACAGATCCAAGCGGTATGCGGGACGAGTAAGGCAAAAGCGGAGGAGTTCGCCTCGGCATACAGCATTCCCTCCAGCTATGAGCGTGTTAGTGAGATGTTGGATGCCGAGCACTTGGATGCTGTATATATTCTAGTACCGCCAATGTCACATGGGGAATTTGAATTGCAGCTTATTGAAAGAGGCATTCCTTTTTTTGTGGAAAAGCCACTTGGTGTCAATGTTGAGCAGCCCTATCAGATTTTAACCGAATTACGCAAGAAACCCCTGATTACGTCCGTAGGCTATCATTTTCGTTATACAGATACAGTAAGTCAGATGAAACAATTGTTGAGCCAGCAGCATATCGGCATGATTACAGGCAATTGGATGGGAAATATGCCTCAGGTTGCATGGTGGAGAGATCAAGAGAGATCAGGTGGACAATTCATAGAACAAAGCACACATCTGGTTGATATTTTGCGTTTCTGTGTAGGAGAGATTGACGAAGTCTACGCTTTGTATGGCAATCAAGTGATGCACAAGCAATTTGATGGTGTAACGGCAGCCGATGTGGGAACGGTCACTTTAAAATTTCGCAGCGGCGTCATAGCTAATATTTCTAATACGTGCGTACTGCCAGATGGTTTGGGCAAGGTTGGTATTACCTGTTATACGCAGGAGGGCATGCTGGAGTGGGATACGGAACGCTTGAAATTGATCGAAGCCCATGCAACCTCCGAAATTAAAAAAATGGTTAATCCCTATCTCGTAGAAAATGAAGCCTTCATCCATGCGCTGAAAACAGGGGATACGGTGCATATTCTTTCGGATTATGAGGATGCCTTTAAGACGCAACAGGTGACTGTTGCTGCGCTCAAATCAGCGAAATCGGGATTGCCCGTTCGCATGGTATAAGTTAAGAAGCATACTTAACAGTGAGAAAATCATTGTTGTGTATGCTTTTTTTTGATGAAAGGCATTAGTTAATCTGTTAATACGGAATTTTAATTCCGTTTTGTTGACGATTAACCATGTCGCATGATATTATCGATGTGTAATACGGAATGTTGATTCCTTTTAAATTCAATTATCATTCATGGAGGAGTATACCAGGGTTAATTAGCAAAGAATATGATTAAGGATTTGGACTCTTATGATAATAATCATAATTATTGTTATATTTCTGATTTCCGCCATCTTGCATTATAAAAAGATAATGACCGATAGAAATCTAACGCTTATCTGGCTTTTGGCAATTATTTCTGTGGGTTTATTCAAATAATAACTTTAAAGGAGAGATTCTGATGAATAAAATGTTAGTTATTAATGCTCATCCCAAAGTAGAATCTACATCATCTTTTAGTCTGCAGGTTTTAAACCATTTCTTGAAGGCGTATAAGGAACAAAATCAAACGGAGACCATTGAGCAAATTAATCTATACGATGATCATGTTCCTGCAGTTGATCGTACGGTTTTAAGCGCATGGGAGAAGTTGGCAAAAGGGGAACAGTTAACTAGCGAGGAGCAAGAGGTTACTAGCCGGATGTCCGACATCCTTAAGCAATTCAAAAGTGCGCATAAATATGTCATTGTCATGCCATTGCATAACTTTAACATTCCCTCTAAGCTCAAAGATTATATGGATAATATCCTTATAGCCCGTGAAACTTTTAAATATACGGATACCGGCTCCGAGGGCTTATTAAAAGATGGCCGCAGCATTCTTGTCATTCAAGGAAGCGGCGGGGTATATACGAATAATGATTGGTACACGGAGGTAGAATACTCTCATAAATACCTCAAATCCATTTTTAATTTCATGGGACTTGAAGATTACCAAATTATTAGAGCTCAAGGAACATCATTCCTAAATCGAGATGAAATATTAGCAAATGCCAACAAAGAAGCTGAACAAGCTGCTGAGCGTTTATCTGGTGTTTCTGTGTAATTGAAATGAATTCAAATGATCTATAGAGGCTGCCCCAAAAATGATGAATACATTAGAGGGGCAGCTTTTTCATGAGCATACGCCTCTCGTTCCGCTAATTCAATTTTCAGCTCATTTCATCCACTTTAGCGGCTTGCCGTTCCGTTAAGAACAACTCTAACCAAAAAGGACCTCCACCTAATGGTGGAAGTCCTTATTTCTTTACAAGCCCTAATAGAATCATGTCAGAAATCGTTTCTGTGATCTTCTCAACAGGCACAAGTTCTTTTAATTGTAGAATGAGATGGGGGTTAATCATGTTGATAATGAGCAATTCCAGCAGTTTCGGATCACCTTCTCTAAATATTCCTTCTTCTTGGCCCTGTAGAATGATATCTAGAACGCTGCCCTTTAGGGCAGTTAATAGGGAGGCTCTCATTTCATCGCCTAATTCGCCTATCGTTGCCAAATGAAGCCCCATACTATGTATTTTTCCATATTGTAAGTGAGAAGCTGAGAAAATTTCAAATAAAAGTCGAATTTTTTGATCAGCTGGCAAGTCCATTTTGACAACCTGTAGTTGCTTCTCTTTAATTTTTTGGAAAATGTCGGTGACTACAGCAGTGGCCAACACGGTTTTATTGGAAAATCGCCGATGGACAGTTCCTACGCCTACCCCTGCTTCATTCGCAATTTCTTCGATGGTGGCGTCATAGCCTTTCATAGCGAAAATTTTATAAGCAGCTGTTAGAACTTTAAGTGTATTCTTATTGGCATCTTTGCGATTGCTTGGCGTTGATAAATCTGAACCCTTTATTGACATCTGCAATCTCCTTGTCGTACGTCTTGTTAGTAACCGGAATATGAATTCCTTTTATATTATACCCTAAAAGTGTGGAAAACGGCTGACTCTGTATGAATAACAGGGCCAGCCGTTTATATATTACAATCTTACAGCTATTTTCGATATGCCGGTTTCGGGGATTAGCACGATACCGATTGCTGATTTTGTCCAAGATGCGCCTTCTACGGATGAGATCTGATTGAAGCCTCTCAGTACAAGGGTGAAAGGTTTCGTACCGCCTTGAACAGAAATGTCGATAAGTTCATTCATTCGGACCGCATTTACAGTTAATTGCAAATTAGCTTGCGTGTCATAAATCGACGTTTCCGCGGCTGCTCCATCCTCCAGTTCAAACAAATGAAGTGACACTCCATCCGCATAATCGTAATCGGGTTTCTGCTCATTTGCTCCTACGGCAAGCACCGTATTAGGTTTAACTAGCAAGGGCAGCGTCATATAGCCATGCGTTTCTTCCTGCCATTTGCCGCCTTCAACAACTCGTCCGCTGAAGAAATCGGTCCAACGTCCTTCGGGAACATAATACATCACAGTTCCTTGATCATTGAAGATTGGGGCAACGAGTAGGTTGTCTCCCAACATGTATTGCGTATCCAGGTGATGAGTGGACGGGTCTGATGGGAAATCCAGCACCATTGCGCGCATCATCGGAATTCCCATTTCTGTGGATTGGATAGCACTTGCAAACAGATAAGGCATTAACGTGCTTTTTAGCTTTGTAAAATGTCGGAGTACTTCGACAGCCTCTTCGTCAAACAGCCATGGAACACGGTAAGATTCATTGCCGTGCAGCCGGCTGTGGGAAGACAGCAGGCCAAAAGCTACCCAGCGCTTATAAATATCGGGTGGGGCCGTTTTTTCAAAACCGCTGATGTCATGGCTCCAGAATCCGAAACCGGATAAACCGAGTGAAAGGCCTCCGCGAAGCGACTCTGCCATGGAGTCGTAATTGGCTGAGCAGTCGCCGCCCCAGTGTACGGGGAATTGCTGTCCTCCAGCGGTAGCGGAGCGGGCAAATAACATGGCCTCGTTCTTGCCGAGTTTTTCTTCCAGCACTTCAAATACGGCCTTATTGTATAGGAAAGTATAGTAATTATGCATTTTGAGTGGATCCGAACCGTCGTGGTATTTGACATCGGTCGGGATGCGCTCGCCGAAATCCGTTTTGAAGCAATCCACGCCCATATCGATCAGCCGTCTCAAATGTCCTTTGTACCACTCCGTGGCTTCTGGATTGGTGAAATCGACTAGCCCCATGCCGGCTTGCCAGAGATCCCACTGCCAAACGTGATCATCCAAGGTTTTGACCAAATATCCCTTGTCCATGCCTTCTTGAAAGAGCGGAGATTTCTGGCCAATGTACGAATTGATCCAGACACAAATCTTGAGCCCCTTGTCCTTTAAGCGTGCCAGCATACCTACCGGATCGGGGAACATATCGGCATCCCACTCAAAGTTGGTCCATTGATATTCCTTCATCCAGAAACAATCAAAATGGAACACATGCAGCGGAAGGTCTCGTTCAAACATGCCGTCAATGAAACTGTTCACGGTAGCTTCGTCATAATCCGTTGTGAAAGAGGTTGTTAACCACAACCCGAACGACCATGCCGGCGGCAAAGCGGGTTTACCGGTAAGCTTCGTGTAATTATTCAGAACATCTTTTAGCGTTTTCCCGCCAATAATGAAATACTCAACACTTTCGCCTGGTACGCTGAACTGGACTTTGGACACAACCTCAGATCCGACTTCGAATGATACGTGCTCGGGATGATTGACGAAAACACCGTATCCTTTACTGGATAAGTAAAAGGGCACATTTTTGTATGCTTGTTCACTGCTCGTGCCGCCATCTTCGTTCCAAATATCTACCGTCTGCCCGTTCTTCACTACATTTGTAAACCGTTCTCCTAATCCGTAAATATGCTCACCAATGCCAAGCTCAAGCTGCTCGCGAAAGTAAATTTCTTTGTTAGCTGTCGTAATATGTCCCGCACCTTTGCTGTTGGTGCCAGTTAAACGTCGGCCTTCGAAAGAGAATTCAGCTCCCCACGTACTATGTTTGTTGGCTTTTACGCTTAATCCGCCGGATTTCATGGTCACATGATCGTTGCTCTCTTCGATTGAAACTGGAGTCTGCGGATTATCGAACAATTCAAAAGCGGGTCCTTGCGAACGTTTGCCTGCATGATGTGTCCAGCGTACACGGATGATATCGGGAAGGGGCGAGCTCAATTCACAAGTCAGGATCGCGCCATTTAAGGTATCCCCTTTTCGCTGAATCTTCCGTGCGGCAGCATATATAGTCAGATTGCTATCTTCTTGATGTACATCGCGGACATCGACAGGATTAAGGACGTTGTATCCTTCTTTTGCCATCCAATAACCATTAGAAAATTTCATTGCCATCATCCCTCCAAAGTGTTGTAATATAATTATATTGATTTAAAATATCCATTCCTTCCGTTATATTGTGAAAAAATATCAGTATTTTGACATCAGTTTTGAAATTCTCTAAAGGGGGGACTACCATTATGCAGCAAGCCAATTTAAAAGAGGACCGCATTCATGGTGATCCGCTTTATCCGATCCGAGTTTATGAAATCTGCTGTCAGCCAGGGGAAGAACTGCTTGAACTCCATTGGCATGATGAGCTGGAGTTTCTCATGCTTACCAAGGGGAAGGCGGTATTCCGTGTTTCTATGGATGACTATGAATTGGAAGCCGGGGAAGCGATTTTCGTGAATTCTGGTCAGCTTCATTCTGGTCGTATATCCGCAAACGAAGAATGTTACTTCACTGCTGTGGTGTTTCATTCGGATATATTGGGAGGCGAGCGGTTTGACCTTGTTCGTGAGAAATATATTAACCCGCTAATCCAGCAGAAATTTGTCACTCCTGCCCACATCAGCCATCATACTGCTGAGGAGAGGGAGCTATTAGCGTTGTTGCTGCAAGTGTTCGATTTGAATATTAATGAAAGGCCGTTATATGAGCTTTCTACAAAAGCATTGCTGCAATTGGTCATTTCAAAGCTAATTATGCTGGGAGGTCCTGCTTTTCGTGAGCTTCCGCCTTCTGTGAACCCTACGCACATAGATCGGCTAAAACTGATTATCGAATATATGCAAGTAAACTATAGCAGTCCAATTCGATTGGAGGACCTCGCGGCGATCGTTTCTTTTAGCGAGTCTTATTTCTGCCGATACTTCAAGGGTTTTACAGGAAAAAGCCCACTGGAGTACTTAAATCAAGTACGTGCACAGCGAGCGGCTTTAATGCTAAAGGATACTAATAAGAAGATTACAGAGATTTCGCTTGATGTTGGCTTCAATACCTTGAGTTATTTTATAGGCGTGTTTAAAACGCATTTTGGTTATACCCCTTCTGAATATCGAAAAAGATTAAGGACAAGTGAGGGAACGGGGGGATATTCACGAATCATTGTTTCTAGTTGAATTTAGCCTGATCGGGGGAGTGATGATTGTTGTTTGTTAAGATGAAGGAGAATGTAAAGTCATTTCTGTACGATTACCTAACATTGAAAAAGAGGATTTTTATTATTTTCTTATGCAGTACATTGATCCCATTTATTTGTATCGTTCTTATCTCGTATTACGCGATTTATTCGATTCTTACAAATAAAATTCAGAGCGGTATTCAAAGTAATTTAAAACAAGTAGAGCTTTCCTTAGAAAGCACGATAAGCAATTTGAATCATGTCTCTCAGCAGCTTGCGTTTGCAGGAAGTGTGGGTAAGAAGTTGGATCAAATGTTATCGCTTCCAGCAAGTCAATCTTTCGAACGCTCGCAAATGATAAGTGAATTAAAAGATGAATTAAGCTTAGTCACCTTTACCAATCCCAATATTGGTTTAACCTTATACTATTTTCAAAATGACCATACGTATGATCTCGAAAATTCGGGCGTAAAGGAGAATTTTTCCCCTGAAAAGCTGCCATTGCTTGCAGAATACTCAGGAATTTCTTATTACGGTCCTCATTTAAGCAACAATCAATTTGATAATAATTTTGTTTTATCTGCACGAAGGAAAGTGGATTTACCACTTCGTGATGATGTCTATGTCTACATTGAAACGGGGTTTCATCTCACGCAAAACATTCTGAATAATGATCAATTTGGGGGAACGAATTTCCATGTTTTCCTAGATAATAACGGCAGAATTGCATTTAGTGAGCTTCCAGATACATTTGTAAAAGATACGATATTCCCCAGCTTCTCCAATGAAAAAACCTTTGGCACATATAATGAATTTTACTGGTTTAGGCAGGCAAGTAATCAAGGCTGGAGTATCGTGTCTGTCATTCCAAAAGCGGATTACAACAGAGAAATGAATCAGTGGTTTGTTCAAATTTTGCTGTTTTCACTCCTTTTTCTAGGAATGAGTCTCCTTATGGCTTGGCTCCTATGGAAGATGGTATATCTCCCTTTGAATGGCTTTAATAGAGAAATCAAGCTGATGGCACAAAACCGAGTCCAGACCGTTACGGTACGAACAAAAATACCGGAGTTTGATTTTCTACTGCATCAATTTAGGCAAATGAGAGAGCAGATTTGGAATTTGTTTGCGGAAGTCGAACAAAAAGAGAAGCGAAGAGTGGATCTTGAGGTAGAGAAGCTGCTTTATCAAATTAATCCTCATTTTTTAATGAATACGTTGGATACGGTGCATTGGTTGGCCGTCATGAACGGACAGAATGAGATCGATCGTCTTGTATCTTCATTAAATAAGCTGCTGCATTATAATTTAGGCAAGCTTGGACAGGCCTCAACCATTTATGAGGAAATAGAAGCCTTAAAGCAATATTTGATTTTACAGCAAATTCGCTATGATTTTAAGTTTGATGTACAGATGAATGTCGATGAAGAGGTGTGGAACATGCCGGTTCCTCGTTTTATCCTCCAACCGCTTGTCGAAAACTCGCTTTATCACGGGTTAAGTGATGACGGGTACATCAAGGTAGATGTTAGTTTAACGAATGCGATACTGATCTCGATTCATGATAACGGTTCAGGCATGTCGGAAGAAACGATTCATAACTTACTGCATAATCCGGAAACGGAAAACAAAAAAGTCGGTATGGGGATTGGGTTAAATTATGTTAAGCGAATGCTCGAATCCCAATATGGCGATCAGGCGGACCTGAGTATCAAGAGTGTGATCGGAAAAGGGACAACCATCCTTGTTTCCTTACCTATTATGGAGGTGAAGTCCCGGCATGATTAAAGTGATGATTGTCGATGATGATAAATTAGTTCGCAAGGGTCTTATATCAGCCATGCCTTGGCACGATTTTGACATGGAGGTTGTCGGGGAAGCAAGTAATGGCGAGAAAGCCTTGGAATTTATAGCAGCGAACGCGATAGATTTATTGCTGACTGATTTAGCGATGCCTGTTATGTCGGGGATAGAATTATTAAAAATAGTGCGAAAGCAATATCCAAGCATTTACACCGTCGTGCTAACCTTCCATCAGGATTTTGAATATATCCAAGAGGCATTGAGACTTGGGGCTATTGATTATATTGCCAAGGTTCAGCTTGAAAAGGAGCGCTTTGAGGAAGTTCTGGAGCGGATCTACAAGCGGATTAAGGAGGAGCAAAAACATGCGCCTAATCCATCTGATATCTTCTATGATAGTGAATCCTCGCATGGTGCAGGTTCTGAGGCTCATGAAGGGGATAATCACGAATTGGAGGCAGCTGGTAAAGATTTAAGCCTAGTGAAGGAGCAATGGTCGGGTCACGAATGGGTCTATCAAGATAACCTCTTTACATCTCATATTCATGATTTGAAGCAGCTGCGTTTACCTCAAACGAAGTTGATTGGGTTGTTATATGCGTTAATCGACAAGTGGAATCTTTTATTTCATCCTATTGATTTGGCGAAAATCCAATTGCCTGATTCATTCGAAAGCTGGCACCAGGTGGAGGAATGGTTGATGGCTACTCGTGAAAAGATTCGCAAGGCGATTGATAAGCCTTCTTTTTCCCAAGAGGTTGTAGAATGTGTGATGAAAGCTGTTTACATTGCGAATGAAGAGATGAAAGAGCAGATTACGGCCTCGAGCATTGCGAAGCGGGTAAATATGAGTAGAAGCTACTTCAGCCAGTGTTTTAAAGAAATTGTAGGCATTAATTTTAGTGAGCATTTACGCCAAAAGCGCATAGAGAAAGCAAAGGAGTATCTGCTTTATACGAACAAGACGATTCTCTGGATTGCTGAGAACGTTGGATATATGGACGAAAAGTATTTTAGCCGTACCTTTCGGGAACAAACAGGCCTGTTACCAAGCGAGTATCGTCTGAAGAGTGTAACAGGTAGAGAAATGTCCGAAAATTAGAGGGTCAAATGCTGCAAATTCATAAGAAAAAGGGGATTACCGGCGAATTCTCGGTCATTTACCCCTCTAAAGCTGTAACCGTTTTCCATCCTAGCAGCGTGATGTTTCGTGATACTTTTAGGGTGTAGATAAATTCTGAAAGCGAAAGAAGGGGCTTTATATGAGAAGATCTAAAAAAAGCATGCTGCTGTTACTTGCCGGGATGCTAGTCGTATTATCCGCATGCGCAGAGAAGGCGAAGGAATCACCTAAAGCGGAGGCTACGCCTGCGCAAACAGGAGCAGCGCAATCAGCAGCTGCGCCAACTGAAGCAGGTCCATTCGCCAAATCAGCCAAACCGATTACGATTAAAATTGGTAAAGATGTAGATGCTTCCGATAAGAGTTTGCCAGCGGGAGACTCCCCTGAAAACAACCCGTATACCCGTTATATAAAAGACAACTTGAATATCGATACCAAAATTGTTTGGCAGGCTGCCAGCGGTAAGGATTACGACCAAAAAGTTAATTTATCCATAGCCAGTAACGATTTGCCGGATGCGTTGGTTGTGAAAGATACGCAGTTCAGACAAATGGTTAAAAGCGGTCAACTCGCGGATCTGACCGAAGTTTATAATAAATATGCTTCTCCTGCAATCAAACATATCATTGAAACGACGCAAGGGCTTGCGCTTAAAGCGGTCACAGTGGATGGGAAGATGTATGCCCTTCCTAACGTCACGACAGAATCAGATATGGTTCATATGATGTGGATTCGCAAGGATTGGTTGGATAAATTAGGCCTTCAACCGCCTAAAACCATCGACGAATTAGAAAAAGTAGCCAAAGCTTTTGTCGAACAAGATCCTGACGGGAATGGAAAAGCCGATACCATTGGCATAACAGGCCCGCAATTAGGCGGTTTACTGAATGCAGATTTTATCAATCCCAATAATAATAACTATGGTTTCGACCCTATCTTTTCTTCGTTTCATTCCTATCCAGGATTTTGGTTAAAAGGTGCAGATGGTAAAACAACCTATGGCTCCCTTCAGCCAGAAACGAAGCAAGCTCTCTCGAAGCTGCGTGATCTCTATGCCAAAGGCTTGATTGATAAGGAAATGACCATTCGGAAGGATGCGCAGGAACTGATCAAGAATGGAACTTCAGGCATTTATTTTGGACTATGGTGGGCTGGCGGGTATGGTCCATTAGCCGATGCGATTAAGAATAATCCGAAGGCAAATTGGCAAGCGTATACGGCACCTTTGGATGTGAATGGTGAATTTACACCGCATATGGGGAACCCGTCCAACCAATATCTGGTTGTTCGAAAAGGTTACGAGCATCCGGAAGCCGCTATTCAAATGGAAAACCTATTGCTGCGTGATGAATCCAAATTCGATGTCAAAGTGGCAATTGGGAACTATCCGCTGCGTATCGTTTTTGCTCCAATGGATGAGATGGATGTCACGTACAAGATGATGAAAGAGGTTCTTGCAGGCACCAAAAAGCCGGAGGATCTAGATATTCCAGGTTATAAATTACTAAAAGCCGATGCTGAAAAGGTTAAAAAAGTAAAACTCGAGCCTTATGACAAGAATGACATTCAATACTGGGATCCTAACGCGGATTTAGGGACATGGAAGCGTATGTATTCCACATTCGTAGGGATATCCCCGCTGCAGCAGCCGTTTAAGAAAACCTATAGCGTAACCTATTCGCAGACGAAATCCATGGAAAGCAAATGGGCTTCACTGGATAAATTAGAGAAAGAAACGTTCCTCAAAATTATCATGGGTGCTGCGCCGCTGGATTCCTTTGATAAGTTCGTACAAGATTGGAAAAAGCAGGGCGGAGATCAAATTCTGGCTGAAATCGATGAGAGTATCAAACAGTAAGAAAGCATGGAGGCGTCAGAGAACTCTGGCGCCTTTCCCTTACAATAGAGAGAATGGAAGTGATCGGTAGGATGGTTACGAAGGGGTTTGCCAAACATTACTATCTCATGCTTCTTCCTGGATTTATCTGGTTGACGCTGTTTAGTATCGTTCCTATGTTCGGGATTGTCATTGCTTTTCAAGATTTTAATCCGGGTCTAGGCATGTTTCATTCCGAATGGGTCGGATTGGAAAATTTCAAGTATATGTTCACGCTTAACGATAGTAAAACGGTGTTTTTTAATACGCTATTTATTGCCGTTATGAAGATTATCGCGAATATGATTGTACCGCTTATCTTCGCTTTATTGCTGAATGAATTACGCATTGCATTTTTAAAAAGATGGGTACAGACGATTGTTTATTTACCGCATTTTTTATCATGGGTCATTCTTTCGGGTATTTTGTTGGATGTTTTGTCCTATAAAGGACCTGTTAACGGGATCTTGGGCATATTCGGTATAAGTCCTACTTTGTTTTTTGCCAAGGCGGAATTGTTTCCTTTTATTATCGTGGGAAGTGACGTGTGGAAGGAATTCGGATTTAACACGATTATTTTTTTGGCGGCTTTAACGGGAATCAATCCGGCGCTATACGAAGCGGCTGCGATTGACGGCGCCACTCGCTGGCAGCGTTTAGTTCATGTCACACTTCCTGGCATTATGACAACGGTTATTTTACTTTCTGTGCTCAGCCTAGGTAATGTCTTAAATGCTGGATTTGACCAAATTTTCAACCTCTATAATCCTCTTGTCTATTCGAGCGGGGATATTATTGACACATGGGTCTATCGGACAGGTTTATTGAACCTTCAGTATGGATTGGCAACGGCAATGGGACTATTAAAATCAGTCATCAGTTTTCTTCTAATTACAACTTCCTATTTCCTAGCTGCTAAGTTTGCAAATTATCGTATTTTTTAATATAAAGGAGCATGAAAATGGTCAAAGAAACAACAATCGGCTCCAGAGCATTCGATCTTTTTCTTATCGTGCTGCTGGTTGGCATAGCTCTTTTATGTGTTCTTCCATTATGGTATACCCTTGCTGTCTCGTTAAGTGATAACGCAGCAGCTTCCTCGGGGCAAGTTGGCTTATGGCCGGTGGGGTTAAATTTTAATTCTTATCATGAAATCATGGGCGATAGTAAGTTTTTCAACTCCTTTTGGATTTCGATACAGAGAGTCGTGTTGGGATCGAGTCTTAACTTTGTGATCATCATTCTGATGGGCTACCCCTTATCCAAAAATGCCAAGGACTTACCGTTTAGAAATGTGCTGATGTGGATTTTAGTGTTTACGATGTTATTTAACGGAGGGTTAATCCCTTGGTATCAAACGGTTAAATCATTAGGCTTGATCAATAATATTTGGGCGCTTGTCCTAGGAAACAGTGTGCCGATTTTCAGTGTGATTCTGGTCATTAACTATTTCCGTAATCTGCCTAAGGAATTAGAAGAGGCGGCACTTGTCGACGGTGCGGGGCCTTGGTATATGCTTATCAAAATTTTCATTCCACTGGCGGTTCCCGTGTTGGCAACTGTAACTTTGTTCAGTATCGTCTATCACTGGAATGAGTTTTTTAATGGCCTTGTGTTGATGTCGAATGCGGATCATTACCCGCTGCAAACTTACATTCAGCAATTGGTCGTTATTGTGGATGCTAATACCATGACCGCGGAACAAATACAGAAGATGAGTGAGCTTTCTAATCAGACCTTGAACGCGGC
Source organism: Paenibacillus germinis (assembly GCF_013141785.1). Taxonomy (NCBI): domain Bacteria; kingdom Bacillati; phylum Bacillota; class Bacilli; order Caryophanales; family Paenibacillaceae; genus Paenibacillus; species Paenibacillus germinis. The sequence continues at coordinate 14,242 of NZ_WHOC01000077.1, read as the reverse complement.
TAAAATCTTTATTGCGATGATCCCGGTTCTCGTCATTTATCCGTTTCTACAGAGATTTTTTATTCATGGGATTACGTTGGGGTCTGTTAAAGAGTAATCAAGTCTCGGGCTATGCTAAGGGTATCCGGAATTTGCCCGAGGTGACGAAGAAACACCCGAATTCACAGGGAAGAAGAACGAGGAGCGAAGAAATGCCCGAGATCATGAGGAAGAGGAACGAGGAGTGAAGAAACACCCGAGATTATGGGGATGCGGAACGAGGAGTGAAGAAACACCCGAAATCATGGGAATGCGGAACGAGGAGCGAAGAAACACCCGAGATTATGAGGAAGTGGAACGAGGAGCGAAGAAACACCCGAAATCATGAGGAAGAGGAACGAGAAGCGAAGATCACCTGAAATCATGAGGAAGCGGAACGAGGAGGCGCTATTTGGGCGAAATCACGCGAAATCATGGGGAATACGGAACGTAGAGGCGTTATTTCGCGTTTTTTGCCTCCGGAACGTTCAATTTCGTGCAAATAGCGTCCTCACGTTCCCTTACTTCGATTTTTAGAGCAGATTTCCCGAAATAGCGCATCTACGTTCCGCGAACTAGCATTAAGGTGGCATTCCATTGCCCATACTCCGCAAAAGAAAGCAGCACTATATTAAAACAAAGACAGTTGGGCAGGTAAAACCCTGCAGCTCAGCTGTCTTTTCAATTCTCGGAATAAAAAGACTGTCCTCAAGTAGAATTATCTACTTTAGAGACAGTCTTTGTTGTTTTCTACCCTCACGGGGAGAGCTATTAGCGCCTCAAGGGGCATTTTAGATCAGGTATTCATCTTCCTTGGACTGCTTTTGTACGGACGGAATTACTTGGCATGAATATCGATAAAGTGAGTGTTACTAAGCTGATCACTGCACATACGATGGCCATAGCGTGCAGCCGGGGTGTGGTGATTTCATGGCTAAAGATGGCGCCAAGTAAACTGGAGGAGAGGATCGTACCCATGAATCTGGAGGTCATGAACAACCCTGAAGCTATCCCTGTCTCAGCTGCAGATACATAGGAATACAAAGCCGTCTGCAATCCGAGATTTTGGAACCCACTGCTCAATCCGAATACGGATAGGATGGCAAATATCGCCAAGGAAGCGGAATGTTCATGAATCAGCAGTATGAGCAGTGAACCCGCTATAACAATAAGTGAACCTGTGATTAGCGGTGTTTTGGAGCCGGAATGGTCAATCCATCTGCCAACCAGTGGCGTAGTGAAAATCCCTAAGCCTGATAAGGCCAGCATCATCATGCCTACCTGCTGCGCATCGAATTGTCGGACTTGCTGTAAATAAGAAGGAATGCTGAACATGATCGAGTAAAACACGATGTTGACACAAATAAATTGGGCATAGACCAAACAAACGTTGAGATTTTTTTTCAAAAAGATCACATCAATAAACGGCTGGTCGCGCTTTAATTCAAATTTATAGAATAAATAACTCAGCACTAAACTGGTTAAAAGAAACCAGTAATTGACCCCCTTTTCGAAGGAAAGAAAGAAAAATAGCCAACTGACGATAAGTGCTGCAAAAAAGACAATTCCCCACAAGTCCAGTCCGCCTTTGGCGAGTGACTTGCGCGGGCCGTCTTTCGGAAGAATTTTGACAGCAAGCAGAAAAGCAATGAGGATAACTGGAAAGTTGACAATGAAAATAGCTGGCCAATCTCCATACTGGATCAAAAACCCTCCTATAGATGGACCGAGGGCCGCCGACGTAGAAGAAAAAATCGACATCACGCTAAGTGCTCTAGCTTGATTATCCGTGATACTGCTGCGAATTATCCCCATACCCGCTGGGTACAGCGAAGAGGTTCCTATCGCTTGAATGACACGAAAGCCAATAAGCCAGCCAATGCTCGGTGCCAGCGGAGCTAGCAAGGATGACACAGTAACGAGTGCAAGTCCAATTAAGAAGATACGTTTGCGACCAAAGATATCGCTTATTTTACCCATAATTGGTTGAGCAATGGCGCTGGCTACATAATAAGTCGCGATCAGCCAAGAAATAGCACTATAAGTGACATGAAATTCGGCCTGCAGCCGTGAGAATGCAACTGAAATCATCGACGTATTCAGTGGATTTAAGAGAACTCCAAGGCCAACGGCTGTGATTAGCCAAAGCTGCTTGTTCTTATTAAACATTTCATTTCTCTCTTTCTCTTTTTTTAATTCATTATAATCCTAATTAAGTTGGACTGCTTGATAAAATCGTTCATTCGCTTGGTGACGGGCTAGTAGGGAAGGACATTTTGTCGCCTAAAAGTTGACTAAAGCCTCATTTACAAAAGGAAAATTATCGGATATATTTAGGTCAATTGATACAAAATGTATCGAACGAGAAGAGGAGTGATATGCTTGAGAAGGATCAGAAATTCGATAGTATTCTTCACCATGTGCTTGTTTGTTCTTGCTTTCGGTGTTGTTCCCGCAGCTGCGGAAAGTAGTGATTTCGATGTTTATCTGAAATTAGACGGAATTTCGGGTGAATCTGTTACGAAAGGATATGAAAAGTGGATCCAGCTTCAAGATATTTCATTTGAGTTTGAAAATAGTTCTACATTAAACAGCAGTTCAACCACCGGATCTGGTGCAGGAAAAGCGGTTCGGAAACCGATGACTTTCAGTAAAAGTTTTGATCTTTCTTCCGTACCTTTGTTTATGGATATGGTCATGGGAAAAACCATTGAGAAAGGCCAACTTGTATTCGTTAGGACTGGCGAACAAAGGATACCGATCGTAACTATCGATTTAGAAAGGATTAGCGTTAGTAAATATAACTTATATAATTTAGATGAAAACATTGAGTTGAATTATGGAGCGATTAACTTTAAATACACTGCCGTAGGACCAGATGGGAAGACCACGAATACGAATACGAATACGGGCGGCTGGGATTTTATTAAGAATGTGAAAAAATAAGTTGTTAACTTGATTGATTGTCCCTATCCCTTCTGACGGAAGAGGAATACTCTAGCATAGAGGAAGCCTTGTACGGAAGGAGGAATCCCTCATGCGTTTGGTTGCTAATAAATGGTCGAAGACCACCGTTTTGTTGGGGCATGCCGGCGTTGCCAAGCATATTCCGAACATGCGCCGCTTTAGCGCTTCGAACCTGCAGGCTATGCTGCGACAATATGGATTTGTCGTGGCAAAGCCGATTGTTGGAACCGGGGGAAGCAGTGTAGTGAAAATCCAAAAAACAGGCAACGGTTATTTGCTGCACAACTTCGGGACGATAAGAACATTTCGCACTTGGAAAGAGCTATTTTCCACGTTAAACCAGATTCGTAAAAACCGCCCGTTTATGCTGCAGCAGGGCATTGACTTAGCTACGATTGACGGTAGGCCCGTAGATTATCGCGTCAAACTGAAAAAAGCAGGTCGGTCATGGGTGATCCGAGCCGTTGTCGGCCGAATGGCGCGTCCGGGACTGTTCGTCACAAACATTTGCCGGGGCGGCAAGTTACTTAAAGGTTCTCATGCGCTGAGGCGGACTTTCTCTGCTTCGCTAGTCAAATCCAAAATTGACACGATGTGCGGAGTGGCCCGAACGTGCACGACGCTGCTTGAATCTCGCTATCCAGGCATTGGAATGCTTGGTTACGATTTTGGCATCGACAAACATGGAAACGTATGGATTTTTGAAGTGAATACAAAACCTCATTAGAGCTTAAAATTAAAAGGGCTGCCTGATGGCAGTCTTTTGCTTTTCCGCCTTTATCGGTTATTGAGTCTATCTTGGGTCCAATATGAATATATTTAATGATTTTACCCCCTCTGTATCATCAAATTACCTATCACATAATGAGCTTCGCATCCATTACAATAGACATACAAGAAAGAATAAGGAGGAGAAATTGGATGTTTTGGACCGTGGAGAAATTACAAGCTCGCATAAATGAGTTGGAGTCGTACCGCTATCGCGATGAACGACACATAGATAAGTTTCGAATCAAACTGGATGAGGAAGGCACAATTGGAGCGTATCCGTCTGAAGACGGCGAGTGGATGGACATGCGTATAGGTGACCGCTGGAAAGGCCGCGATGTATATTACTGGCTGGCTGCAGATGTGATGATTCCCGCTGAGTGGGAAGGAAGAAAGGTGCTTGGCCGGTTCTGCCTCGGACAAACTGGAGGTGGAACGAACAGCGGATTCGAATCGCTGCTATTTCTGAATGGAGAGCCGTATCAAGGAGTAGACTCGAATCATGAGGAAGTTTTTATGCCTGAAGCTGTGATCGGTCATACTGCGCAGCTGCGTTTCCGCTTGTGGTCAGGGCTAGGGGGATATGAGAGCCAACGCGAGATGGAGAGCAAGCTGGATCTGGCTTCTGTTTGTTGGTTGGATGAATTCGCGGACGATTTATACTATACGGCCAAAGCGCTGCTGGAAACGGTCCGTATACTAGACGAAAATCGTCCAGAGCGCCATCAGCTGCTTTCTATGCTGGATCTGGCCTTCTTAATACTCGACTGGTCCAGGCCAGGGAGTGAAGGCTTTTACAACTCAGTCGAAAAGGCACGTGAACAACTCCGGCAGACTTTGTCATCGATGCCCAAGCTTCACTCGGTTGTGGTACAGTGTATCGGACATACACATATAGATGTTGCTTGGTTGTGGCAGCTGAAGCATACGAGGGAAAAGGCAGCGAGATCGTTTTCAACCGTACTGCGTTTGATGGAGCAGTATCCGGAGTATATCTTTTTGCAAACACAGCCGCAGCTGTATGAATATATCAAGTCTGATTATCCGCAAATTTACGAGCGTATGAAGGAACGCATCAAGGAAGGTCGCTGGGAAGCCGGTGGAGCAATGTGGCTGGAGGCGGATTGCAACTTAGCCTCTGGGGAATCTCTGGTGCGGCAGCTGTTGTACGGAACCCGATTTTTCCGTGAGGAATTTGGTGTAGAATGCAAGTATTTATGGCTGCCTGACGTGTTTGGCTATAGCTGGGCGCTGCCGCAGATTTTACGCAAATCTGGCATCGAATCATTTATGACAACCAAAATCAGCTGGAACCAATATAACCGGATGCCTCATGACACTTTTAAATGGCGGGGCATTGACGGGACGGAAGTAGTGACCCATTTTATTACGACGCCGGATCCCGGCTCGAGCGAAGGTGCCTTTTATTACACGTACAACGGGAAAGTGATGCCTTCATCGGTACAGGGGATTTGGGAAAGCTACCGTGATAAGACGCTCAATACGAAATTGCTGCTTGCTTACGGGTTCGGCGACGGCGGCGGAGGTGTCAATCGTGAGATGCTAGAGATGCGACGTAGGCTGGACGATATTCCAGGCATTCCTCATGTGAAGACGGGGCGTGCTGATGAGTATTTTAACGAATTGCAGGCGAGTATCAGCAACACCAATTCATACGTGCACACGTGGGACGGCGAGTTGTATTTGGAGCTGCACCGCGGTACTTATACGAGTCAGGCTTATAACAAACGAATGAATCGCAAGCTGGAGCTGCTGTATCGGGAAACGGAATGGGTGCAGGCCTTGAGCTGTATTTTGAATGCCAAAGGTAAAGCGGCAGTAGCTGAAACTTCTCTTGCCCTGTACGAAGGCTGGAAAATTATTTTGCGCAACCAATTCCACGATATTATCCCTGGTTCGTCGATCCGTGAGGTGTATGAGGACAGCAGAGCCGAATACGAAGAGGCGTTAACGATAGGTCAAAAGGTGTGGGATCAGTCAGCATTGCTTTTGACAGCGGGTAGGGAAAAGGGAAGCGAAGTGACGGTGTTTAACGGTTCTTCGTGGGAGAGAACAGATCTCGTGTGCATTGACGAAGAGCAAACGGAGGAAGTCGGAGGAGGGTGGTTTGATGCTTCGGATCGACCACTGGAGGCTCAGCTTGTAGGTGGAAACTGGTGGGTAAACGTAGAGAGAATCTCACCTATGGGATTCGCTGTCATCAATTTTAAGAAACGGGTCGATCAGCCCGTACAGGTTATAGCAGAGAATAAATTCATGAAGTTGGATCATGGATTTATGACACCTTATTACGAAATAGAATGGAATGACCTTGGTCAGATTGTCCGTCTTTACGATCGAATTGAGCGCCGGGAAATACTAGCCGCAGGCGAAACAGGGAATCGTTTTGAAGTGTTCGAAGATAAGCCGAAAGGCCGGCACGAAGCATGGGATATTGACATCTTTTACACGGAGAAAAAGCAGGAAGTGAATATTCTGACCCGGGTCGAAGTAACGGACAGCGGTCCTTTGGCTGTGGTAGTCCGTTTCGAGTGGTCCTATTTGGATTCAACCGTGGTGCAGGATATGGTGCTCTATGCGTACAGTCGCAGAATCGATTTCCAGACCCACGTTAATTGGAATGAACAGCGCAAACTGTTGAAAGTAGCCTTTCCTCTGCGAATCCGGGCAACGGAGGCGACTTACGATATTCAATTTGGCAACGTGAAGCGTCCGACCCATTGGAATACAAGCTGGGACTATGCCCGTTTTGAGACGGTTGGCCATCAGTGGGCCGATTTGTCCGAACGCGGATATGGTGTCAGTCTCATGAACGATTGTAAATACGGTTATGATGTAAAAGACCATGTGATGCGTCTTACCCTGATCAAGTCCGCTATGGTTCCAGACCCGACGGCCGATCAGGGAGAGCATGAATTTACGTATTCACTCTTCCCTCATGCCAGCGACTGGTATAACGGTGGAACGGTGCAGTCCGCTTGGTCGCTTAATAATCCGTTAACGTTTGCGCTAGGCAAGTCTACCGAAGACTCGTTCAGCTTGTTCCGTCTATCGAGCGATCATGTTATGATCGATGCGGTAAAAAAAGCAGAGGATCACGACGCGATTATTCTCCGAATTCACGAGTTTGCAGGTATTAGCGGCCAAACGCAAATTTCGAGTGATGCTAAGGTCAAGTCCTGGCAGGAATGCGACCTGCTCGAAAGGCCTCTTGGTGATTGTCAGTACGAATCATTGATTGATGTTCAGCTGAACCCTTACGAGATCAAAACGTTTATCATTCATATTCGCTAGCATAATTTGATATATTCTTGCTAACAAGCCGCAGCGATAGCTTTGCGGCTTGTTTCCGTTTGCCAATGATGAAAAGGTCATTTTTATAAAACAGTTGATTTGTCCTACGGATACAGTTGAATTGCCGCTCCCGTACCCGAGCGTGGTTGTACTATGCTTGGAATACAATAACCAAAAGGAGCAGATGTATGATGCGAAAAAGGATTTCTCTTTTCAATTCTTATGTATTCATTTTTCCCAGTCTATTTTTGACTTTGGCGCTAGGGGTTTATCCGATTGCATGGGCGCTTCGCTATATGTTTTACGATTATCAGGGGTTCGGCGCTAAGACATTTATTGGACTCGATAATTTTTCGAGATTACTGCGCGATCAGGAGTTTTGGCATTCTGTGTATAATACGTTCATATATGCGGGTGGAAAGATTATCATTGTCCTGCCGATTTCTCTTGTGCTTGCCGTCATTTTAAATCGGGGGCTGAAAGGCAAAGTGCTTCTGCGTGCTGTCTATTTTATGCCGACTATTATCAGTACATCGGTGATGTCGATCGTGTTTTTCACCATTTTTAATTCGTACAACGGATTGCTCAATCAATTTTTGATCAAGTATGGCTTGATCTCCAAAGCGGTTGATTGGCTGGGACCGAATTATGCCATGCTGACCGTGATTATTACGGCTATATGGGGTGCGATCGGCAACTACATGCTGCTTTTCATCGCTGGGCTGCAAGGCATTCCTGATGATCTGTATGAGAGTGCATCTATCGATGGGGCGAATGCAGCGCAAAAATTTTGGAGCATTACGATTCCTATGCTGGGTCCCGTCCTTCAAATGATTATTATGCTCGCCATCATCACGGCGCTGAAAGGTTATGAGAGCATTATGGTACTGACCGAGGGTGGGCCCTTCGGTAAAACCGAAGTCATGTACCTTTACGTGTACAAATTGTTTTTCCCTGTTTCTGCTTCTTCTGCGAGCGTACAACAAATCGGATACGGCAGCGCAGCGGGGTTTGTAACAGCGCTGATTGTCGGGGTAATTACGATTGTTTATTTCTATATGTCCAAACGGCTGAATCGGGATTAATAAAGGGGGACTGACTACATGATGCAGACAAGTACGAAATCAGGCGTTATCCGAAGCGGATATTTCACCGGAAAAACATTGAAATGGATATTTTTACTGGCCATAGCCTTCTTTACGCTATTTCCAATCGTTATGGCGATTTTGGGTTCCTTTAAAACGAATGCAGAGTTGACAACGGGAGCAACCTTGCTGCCCTCTGTCTGGAAGTTCTCTAATTACGCAACAGCTTGGAAACAGGCGAATTTTGCCCGGTTTACGTGGAACAGCCTCTTTATCAGCACAATTGTGACGATCGGCACGCTGCTTATCGCCTCTATGTCCGCGTATGCTGTCGACCGCACCAGATTCCCTGGCAAACGATTGTACGTAATCCTGCAAGCCAGTACGATGTTCATTTCTATTGGTGCGGTAGTACTGAGACCTCAGTTCGATCTCATGGTCAAACTTGGCCTGAATAAATCGCTATGGGGGGTCATCATCATCTTGATCAGCGCTCATGCCACGGTCTACTTTATGCTGATCGGCTTTTTTAAGGCGATTCCCAAAGATCTGGACGAGGCCGCCTACATCGATGGATGCAATTTCTATACGGTTTACTGGCGGATTATTCTTCCGCTGCTGAGTCCTGCTCTTGGCGTTACTGCCTTGTTCACGTTCCGCGGCGCTTGGAACGAATACATCTTGCCCCTTGTGTTCACTATGACGAATCCGAAACTGCAAACGCTGACGGTGGGACTGGCGAATTTACGTTACGGGATCGGCGCCGCTGCGGAGTCGCATCTCATGATGGCGGGTGCCTGTCTATCCTTCCTTCCGATCCTTGTTGTATACGTTTTGGCGAATAAGTCATTCATACAGGTGACAGCAGGGAGTGTAAAAGGATAACGGAAATAGCGGATCCAGGAAAGTGATTTTTCCCCCCATCAAAAGTTGATTTGTCCTTCACGGTTCCAAGTGTTGAGGAATTATGATGAAAGCAGTTACATTTTTGGTTATAAAGCAAGTCTTAAGGTAAACTAAACTAGGAGGGTTTTACTACATGAAGAAAAAAATGGTACTAAGCACACTGATTGGCGTTACGATGGTTGCTTCACTTGCGGCTTGCGGTGGACAAGCGGATCAGCCGAAGAGTACAGCTACGGCTACTTCTACTTCCGCTCCAGCAGGAGGAGCGAAGACGAAGCTGTCTTATTGGACCATTGACCGTCACGATGCCGATTACATGAAGGATGTTATCAAGAAGTTCAACGAAACGAATAAGGACAATATTGAAGTTGAAATGACGGTTCTTGCCGATAACTTTAACCAATCGATCGATATCGCTTTTGCAAGCAATCAAGCGCCCGACATTTTTAGGACAAATGATTTTTCCGGGTTTGTGAAGAAGGGCTATTTACAACCGATCAACGATATGATGACGGACGATATGAAGAAGCGGTACAGCAACTTGCTGGTGGAAGAGCTGAATATGATGGATGGCAAAATTTATTCACTTCCGCATACGGGGCAATATTGGAGATTGATTTATAACGTTGATCTCTTCCAAAAAGCAGGAATCACAGCACCGCCGAAAACGATGAAAGAATTGGTGGAGGATGCCAAGAAAATTACGGAAGCCGGCAAAGATATTGGCGCATACGGTTTCGCGGAAAACTTCAAAAACCCAGCGTCCGCCTTCGTTCGGATCGCCAATCCGGTCGGATCGCTGAGCGGAACATCCGTAGTTGATGGTTACAATTACAAAACGGGTCAGTTCGATTACATGGCGTACAAGCCGATTGTTGAGGCGCTTCGTCAGATGAAGCAAGACGGCAGTATGCTGCCTGGTGTTGAGTCGCTCGACATCGATCCACTGCGCGCACAGTTCGCAGCAGGAAAAATAGGTATGTATTTTAACCACTCTGGGGAACCTGCTGTATACCAAAGCCAATTCCCGACAAAGGTTAACTGGAGCGCGGCATTGCCCCCTACGATCGATGGCAGCCAACAAGGGACCGTATCCGTTATTGCCGGGAACTATATCGGTATCAGCAAAAGCACGGCGAATAAAGATAAAGCCTGGAAGTTCTTGCAATATATTTATAATCTAGATTTCCAAAAGGAATATCATGAAAAAGGCTTCGGGATCTCCATTGTGCCAGACGTTAACGCTGTCGCGAAAAAACCAACAACACCGGGTATCGAAGGCTTTTTGCCAACAAAGTTTGATGCACTATACGCTCCATCACCGCTTAATGTGGCGGACACGAAGGTAGAAGGAATGAAATACGGGAACGCAATCATTAAATATATGCTTGAAGGCGGAGATTTGGACAAGATCTTGAATGACTTGACAGCACGCTACAACGCGGGTCTTGAGAAAGCAAGAGCTGCGGGCGATACGAAGACGAAAGCGAATCCGAGTTTCGATCCAAATAAGCTGCAGGGCAGCCTCGCAAAGTAAGTTCAAATACGGGAAGGGGCGCGCAGCCGAAAGCAGCGCGTCTCTTCTATTTAGAAAGGGTGGGAGCAGCTTGAAAAAATGGTATTACCGGCTTTCGCTCCGCCGCCGATTGTGGATTTCGTTTCTGATTCTGACTATCCTTTCGATCGCGCTAACGGGCATGATGTCCTACTGGATTGCCTTTCGCTCGACAGAAAAGGAGGCGTTTATATCCAGTCAGAATACGCTGAATAAATCTGCGCGTGTGCTTGATGAAAAGCTTCGACATATCATTGTGACGACCTCAACCATGATGCTCAGTGATGCATTCAAGTTGGCAATGGATGACGTGTATTCTAATCAATCGGGATCCTACTATACAAGGCTGTCTTCGCTGCAAACGCCTCTTGGGCAAATGAAGTTGCTTGAGCCTTCCATTCAATCCGTCTTGATTTATACACCCGTAGGCGAGCTATATGCTACAACAGATCTCCGAAATAGGCAGATCCCCTTCAAGGATACGATTTTCTCACATTATCTGGATAGCACCGACCGTGTCATTTGGGTGGAAGATCACGAAGATCCGCTTTTCTCAGGAAATCAGAAAGTCATTTCCTTGATCATGAAGCCGATAACAGAATTTCGTGTTCAAGATGTTTATGTTGTAGTCAATGTAAAGGAAGACGCAATCCGTAAAGCCGTCACCGACGACTTGCTCGAACCTGCCGACAATTATTTTCTAATATCACGGAGCGGTGAAGCCGTGCTTCCGCTTAATCCCCAGACATCTTCATTTCAACGAGACCCTGCTTTCATGAAGCTGCTGGAAGGCCAAGATCGTGGATTTTTCAAATACAACTTGGGGGGGAACCCTTATTTAGTTAATTATTCAAGGCTAACCATGGTGGATAATTGGACGATCGTCAGCGTTCAAACACAGTCAGATTTGCTCCATCAGGTGAACCGTATCAAAACGACCACATTATTAATCATGTTATGCTGCGCGGTATTGGCGTTCGTGCTGTCCAATGTCATCTCAAGCTTACTATTGAAGCCTCTGCACAAACTGCAGGGGCTGATGAAGAAAGTTGAGCAAAACAACCTCGATGTACGGTTTACCAGCAAGTATGAGGATGAGGTTACGCAGGTCGGATTAAAGTTTAACCGTATGCTGGAGGAAATCTCTTCGCTCATCGAGGATGTCAAGGAAGCCGAGTTTGATAAACGTAAAATGGAAGTCAAAGCGCTGCAGGCGCAGATCGATCCGCATTTTTTGTATAACACATTAAACACGATCATTTGGAAGTCAGAAGCGTCTCAGAACCAAGATGTCACGGAGATGATCACCTCACTTTCACTATTGTTCCAACTAGGACTCAACGGTGGAAACGAGTTGACGACACTGGCCAAGGAAATTGATCATGTTAGGCAGTATTTAATTCTTCAGCAAAAATGCTATGAAGGTCTGTTCGATTATACGATTGAGCTTGAGGATGACTTGCTGCTAGAGAAACCGATTTTGAAAATTATTTTGCAGCCCTTGGTGGAAAACGCCATTCTGCACGGCTTTAAAGAAATGGAGGGAATGGGAATAATCCGGATCTCCATTACATGTCTGAGCGATAGTCTTCGGTTACGTGTGGAGGATAACGGTGCCGGTATGGATGTTCAAGCAGTTAGATCGGACATGCGGATCGAACAATCTTTGAAAAAAAGCTATGCCCTCCGTAATGTTTATGGTCGATTGAAGCTGCATTATGGAAGTGAAGCTGATATCGACTTGAGCAGCGAACCCCATATATCTACCTCGGTCACATTAACAATACCACTAGCAGGTGAGGGATATAACGATGACGACAGAACTTAGGATGTGCGTAATTGATGATATCAAGACCGTGGTGCAAGGGATCTCGAACCAAATAAATTGGGAGACTCATGGCATTCGCATTGTAGGAACAGCGAGCAATGGTGAGAAAGGTATTGATCTCATCCTTGAAACGGAGCCCCACATCGTACTAACCGATATTCGGATGCCAAAAATAAACGGTTTAGAGATGACCAAACAGGTATTGAAAAAGTTTCCACGTACAAGAATTGTTTTTTTAAGTGGCTATACCGATTTTGAGTATGCACAGCAGGCCGTTCAGCTCGGTGCATTCGATTATATTGTCAAACCGTATACGCCGCAAAAAATTATTGAAGTGGTGTTAAAAGCGAAAAAGTCGATTGAAGAGGAGATGGGGGAAACTCAGCGCTATCATGAGATGGAAAGAAAGCTGCGGGAAAGCTTGCCGTATTTAAGGCAGGAATATTTTCAACTGCTGCTGCAATTCCGAACGACCCCCGAACAAGCGGCCAGACGTTGGGACTTCTTGAACATCGGATTGGAGCGGGAGCGCTTTGTTGTTATGCTTACGGAAATCGATCAGTTCGCTGAACAAACCGAGACTTTGCCTGTGCAAGAGGTAGAGCTGATCCGGTTTACCGTCCAAAACATTTTGGAAGAAAGTTTAAGGCGGTTCACCAAAGGTTTTGTATTCCGTGATAACACGAACCGCTTTGTGGTCATATTCAATCCGCCGGATTCCCTAAGCGTGGAAGCTATTTCGGAGCAGTGCCGTGAAAACGTTGAAAAGTATTCCAGATACACCATATCCCTAGGTCTTGGGGAAGAAGTAAAGGCAATACATCAAATTTCGTACTCTTACTCGCAGGCGCTCGCTGCTCTTTCTTATAGCTTTTATACGGGCGGCAATACCGTGTACAGTTATCGAAATATGAGCCCAGTCCATCAGATGGTGCCGCGCTACTCTCCAGAAAAGGAAAAAGAACTTTTTTATTGCCTGCGGTCTGGAAACTTGCATAAAGCATATGCCATTGTGGATGATCTATTTGAGGAAACAATTACGGTACCCGTGCCTCCAGCTCCCGAAGCGGTTAAGGGTTTCTGTGATGAGTTGGCTTTTCTGATCAATCGTGTTTTCTCGGAGAAACTGACTCATGAAGAAATGAAACAGATCGAACGTCATTTTTTGTACATCAAAAATCTTTCGTCCTATAAGCTGAAGGAGCTCCAAGGAAACATCAAGGAACTGTGCAGGATGGGTTGTATGTTGATTCAGAAACGTCATGTGGAAGATACGAACCAAGTCGTGGAACAAGTCATTGCGCACATACGTCAAAATGTGGCCTCTAATCTGACTGTTAATGATTATGCCAAGCTGGTTTATTTGAGCGGCAGTTATTTTGCCAATTTGTTCAAGAAGGTAACGGGTATGACCGTTGTGCAGTTTGTGACAACAGAGCGGATGGAGCAGGCTAAGATTATGCTGGCACAAGGAAAGCAAGTGCAAGAAATCGCCCAAGCACTCGGATACGAAGACAGGCCGCATTTCAGTGAACTGTTTAAAAAACATACAGGCATGACACCATCTGAATTCAAACAGCTGTATAGCGCTAAAGGAGCGGGATCGTGATGATTAATGAGAATGAAAACTGGGAGAACAATTTTAGTTTATAAACAAAATGAAAAACATACGTAGCAGGAGATTGCTAAGGCACCTGGGCATATTCGCTCGTAAACCTAATTAGTTCAGCAGCGGCTGAATTGGTTAGGTTTGTTTGCGTTTAACAACTCATAAGGATGTTTTTCATCCTTATGGTGGGG
>NZ_WHOC01000076.1:0-190737 GCF_013141785.1 Paenibacillus germinis | reverse complement strand
ACAACCCGTCGTCGACCGTGTATTCCCTCTGGATCGAATTGGAGAAGCATTCGCGCTCTTGGCTGAAGGAAAGCAATATTTCGGTAAAATCGTAGTTCAAATCTAATATTTCGCTTACATAATAAAGGAGAAGTTCTAATGTCTAATACACCAGTCCCCTCCGCCAAAGCAGCTCAAGGCGTGAAACGTCCGAAACGCTCATTACGTAGGAACATACTCGGATGGGGTTTGTCGCTGCTTGCCGTACTCCTTCTTGGAGTAATCGTTTTCTCGTTTATGCCTTCACCTATCGAACCGGTAAAATGGTCCGCGCCGAAGGCCCCTTCCTTTCAGGAATCGGGCCCGTGGCAACAGAACAACAAACTCAGCTCGGCTCAGCTTGTTACGGATGCCCCTCAATCTCCGGAATTCATTACATTCGATAAGGAAGGGCAGCTATATACAGGAGATTCCGACGGGAAAATTTATAAGGTCCCTTTCGGTGCAGACGGTAATCCGCAAAAAGCCCAATTGTTTGCAGACACCAAAGGAACGCCGAATGGGCTTAAATTCGACGCCAATGGAAATTTGATCGTTGCAGATATCAAGAAGGGACTGCTGTCTATAACCCCGTCCGGGAGCATAGAAGTATTGGCGAATCAAGTAGACGGCAAGCCGATTTATTTGGCTAACGAGCTTGATATTGCCAAAGATGGCTCGATTTATTTTTCCGACACCTCGAACTATGGTCGTGTGACCTTCAAAGAAATTGCCGAGAACAAGCCGCATGGCCGCTTGCTGAAGTACGATCCAACGACCAAGCAGACGACGGTCCTGCTAGAAGGTCTCTATTTTGCAAACGGAATTGCCTTGTCTGCAGATGAAGATTTTGTGCTTATAGCGGAATCGTATCATTATCAACTGACCCGATACTGGCTGAAGGGCTCGAAGAAGGGTACATCTGATATTTTCGCAGACAATCTCGCAGGTTTTCCAGACAACATTACGCGCGATGAGCAAGGTCATTTCTGGGTCGGTATCTTTACAACTCGCATCCCATTTGTAGATCAAATGCATAGTAACCCCTGGTTGGCTAATAGCATGGCCAAATTGCCGGAGTCGCTGCTTAGCGGTGCAAGCGCACCGGTGAAGCATGGGCTTGCTGTGGAGCTCAGCCCGCAGGGAGAGCTTATCGGAAGCTGGCACGATCCAGAAGGCACACTGTACGGCGTAACTACAGCAATTAAACATAACGGATATTTATATATAGGAACGGCACCTGGAGGTAGCCTGGGTCTTCATCGCGTGCTTTTAACAAAATAATGTTGGAATCCGGGAGGGTGCGAAATGAAACTGGATGATTTAGCGTTATCTTGGAATGTGAAGGAGAGTCTGGCCGGCAAAGTAGCCTTGGTGACAGGCGCCAGCAGCGGCATTGGAGCATCGATTGCTAGGAAGCTGGCAAAGCGCGGCGCACATGTGACCGTAGTGGCACGCCGGCGGGAACGATTGGATGAGCTGGTTCAGGAATTGCATAAAGAGGAATTGTACGAGGTTATGGCGGTAACTGCTGATATTCAAAATGCTGAAGAAGTACAGCATGTGATCAATGCAATTATTAATCGCTGGGGGCGTCTTGACATTGTAGTCGCCAATGCCGGATTCGGATATCGAAGTACTTTGGTAGATGTGGATCTGGAAAGGTGGGAGGAGATGTACAGGACCAATGTGCACGGTCTTATGCTGACTCTGCGGTACGGGCTCCCGCCGATGCTGGGTCAGGGCAAGGGGGATGTCATCATCATCTCCTCCATTGCCGGCAAGGAAGTGATTGCCGGAGGAGGCCCATACAGCGCGACCAAATACGGCGTTAACGCCATAGCGTCTGCATTGCGTTTGGAGACACTTTCTCAGGGGATTCGCGTTACTACGATTCAGCCCGGGGCAGTGGCAACGGAATTTTCTCAGGTGGCCGGGTATTCCGAGGATGAAATTCGCGCGTTCGCTTCGAACGTCTTGCCGTTACATCCCGATGATGTTGCCGAGGCAGCACTCTATGCACTAGAGCAGCCTGAGCATGTCAACATTTCGGAACTGACCATTATGCCTTCAAGGCAAGCGCAGCGGTTCAAATAAAGCGACGTCTATCACATGTACCATTGCCCAACCTATAAGAGCTCAAGCGGGTTAACGCTTGGGCTTTTGTTTTTCGAAAGAAATCAATGATTTTATTAAGAATTTACATGAAGATTTTGCAACGATTCGAAGGGAATTTATTATGCACCAATTCATGTTTAGGGAAAATCAAATATACGAATTAAACCCACAAGAGATGTGGGCAAGGTGGGAGATTCTGTCGTGACGACTATAGTCATCCTAGGGGTGGTTCACGGCGCTTGGACAAGTAATCCGTGTTGATGAAATTAAGGGGCGAGCCTAAAAATGCTAAACCCCAGTTAGAACATCTACTCGGCTAATCATCTTGTGAATCAAATCCCAAAGGATTCCTAGTTGTGTACGTTTAGGTCGGCAAATCATTTTCATTTGTAAATATGCCCTGTGCCACTTGCGAACAGAAAATATGTGAGTATAAAGAAAATGGTTAATAGGATTTTTCTCATGTTTCTTAAGACCACCCTTTTGTTTGCTGCTTAATTTAAGGCTGCTCCATTTGATAATTAACGGTTTTCTCATTTAAATACATTTCAATTTTTTCGGGTGGGGAATCTAACGTAATTATGAAATGGGACTCTGTTTTCATGTACTGCTCGTCAGGGGCCATTTTATCTTTCAAATATATAGATAGAGTGCCATCTTTGAGGTCAAGTCTAATTGTTCTATAGTCGTAGCTAAGGTCTTTTTTGGAGTAAATGAGGTAACGTATCTTCTCTGATTGATCCTTATTTTCATTCATTTTCTTTAAGTAAATCCCATTTTCTTTTGATTTAGTTTGCACCCATGTTTGTAGACTTGTATCAAGATCAGATCTTTCAACGTTCTTGGAGATTATTTGTTCATTTGAACATCCAATCAATAGTAAGAAATAAATGGAACCTAAGATTCTGATCAAAATAGTCATAGATTCTCCCTTATGTTAGTCATACGAGACCGTCGATTCATTCCCATAACTGTTAGCCAGCTTCGTGAAGTTAGATGGGCTATATTGGTTACCAATGTTGTAAAATCTACAACAATTCTCACGCCAAAAGGCAATTTTGCAGGTTGAAGTTGCAGTTTGTACAACATTTCTAACCCATTTGTCGCGAAATGGCCTGAATGGGGCTAAATTGTTGTACATTATGCAACATCGAAGGAGATTGGCGGGATTTAGGCAGAAATTGTTGCACTTTTTACAACATCAACTCAACCGAGAATAAGGATTCATTCATTTATTCATCCGGCAACCTCAAGTGAGCATATATGACACTGGATTCCTTAGTGTTCTAGCATATTGCCATGCCCAGAATTTGTCAACGAAATTCAAAAGGCTCATGCAACTGCGCATGGGCCTTTTGGATTCTGTCGTTTAGTTATAACTATTGAATAAACAGCTGCCTCAGACTCCTTCAAGACCAAAGTCTTCTTTTGCTTCTCTCTACCAACCGAGAGATTGTAAATCGCTAGAATAACCAGTTGCAATGCGGCTAGAACGAAGCAGATATTACTGAATATAAAGCCAGATGAGTAGCTGTAAAAGGGGTTCCAGTTTGGAATGCCTTGGGATCCAAGATCAACGATCTTACTGTATACGCCAATAGCGATCCCTTGTGAAATAAAGTTGACCATCGCCAGTATGCCCATCCCCACGCCGACCTGTTCCTTAGGCAGGGTTCTTGAAACCGAGTTGGATAACGCAATGACAATGAAAGATTGCCCGACGTTGCCAAGAATCAGAAATACAGCAATAAACAGGGGGGATCCTCCAGTAAAAGTGGAGAGTAAAATAAAACAAGCCAGCAGTAGGCTTGAAGCCACATAAACGACGAACGAATTGCCTTTTAAATCCGTGAGTCTACCGCCTCTACGTCCAAATACAGCAGAAGCAACAGCTGCAGGGACCATTGCGAAGCCGATCCAAACGGGATGACGTCCGGCTGAAGCTTCGGCATTCGCTCAATAGCCTCTCCGCATTCCGAAACGAGCCGAACACGCCAGGAATATCCCGATAGCATTCGCTGAAGTTGGTATAGCGCCAGCGATTCGTCATCCACCAACATGAGCTTCATGTATTTCACAATCGAAATATATACGTAGATGACGGTGTGGGTAATTTTCACGCAATCGTACGCCTCTATTTTCCAAACAGCCTATCGTTTAAACCATGGAAGGTACGCAACCTGCCGCAAAGGCAGTCGGAACTTGTAGAGATTTTGTATAGTTCCTTTTGTTATGATCACAGATGTCGAATGGACATGGATTTTATCGAGATATAGGACAGGAGTGGGACGAGAATAAGAACGATCGTTTACTGATGCAGGTACAACATCCGTACCGGATTACCGAAGTAAGAAGCAAAATAACTCAAGCGAGAGCAGGGTAGGAGTGAACAAAAGATGAAATTAAAAAGTAGAAGAATGTTATCTGTTCTAATGGCAATTGTTATGGTATTGACGATGATGCCTTTTCATCCGTTAGAAGTAGGAGCTGCGGCAACATCAACACTTGATCTCGGTACTCCGGTTAGATCATCCGCAACAAACTATCAGCTGTCAAATGCTGCATTTGGAAGATCAGGTGTCGTTGATGCAAGGGGCGGATACTTTACTGTGGCTGTAAATAATGGCTCAATTGCTGTTGGAGCTCTATCAGGCGGTATTACCGAGTTGACTAATGGCATAAAAATTATTGGCATTACTACTGACAAATCTATATCTACAAATAGAGTGTTCAATTTTTTAGGTACTACTACTCATGAAGACATTCAAGCTGTGATTCGAAATATGACATTTACCCAAGATGCAGGGCAAAACCAAAGTATCACAGTAAATATAGTGCCGGGGGCGCCACTGACCGATGGAAAAACATCTGTGCGTACCTATAATGAACGCCATTTTGTATATGTGGCAAGACAGACTGCCATGACTTTCAAAGATGCTGTGACTACTGCAACGAACAATAACGGACATCTTGTAGAGCCAGCAGCAAATAAACCTGGAGAAATGCTTGCGATTGCCAGTATGTTTAAGGAATTTAAGACTTTCTGGACAACAAAACCCGACGGAATAAGCTGGAACTTTATTAGCTTCATAGGTGTTACTAAAACTTACACACCTAATTGGGACACTTCTACTGGTACCACCGCAAGGTATGTATCAACGGGTTACCAAACAGGTCTTGAGTCAACTAGTAATTATATGGATAATGGACCCTACGACCATCTTACACTTTTGCTAGACAATAATAATACTGTAGTAAAATACTTAGGCGTAAATAATACACACGGTGGTAGCAGCGCATATAAAGATCCAGGAGTTATTGTCGAGTATAATTCCGGTGTCATTAACATCATCACTGCCACCAAAGATGTTCCAAGTTATTCGAGCGGGATCGATAGTGTAACAGCAGCCGTTTATAAGAGTGTAACTGCTTCCGTTTATAACGGCTCCAGCACAATAACGGCAACCCCTCTGAATGCAAATACGGTTATGGCTGTTACATATGCAAACGGGGATCCAGTTACAGGACTCAGAGCATTTGACCAAAGCGGCAATGAAATTACTGCCGACGTAAACGGTTGGTATCCAAGCAACGGAAACCCGATTGTATTTCTGCCTGTATTGCCGGGTGGAACTTACAAAGTAGTTGCTACATCGACATTCGATGCAGGTGCAGTAACTCCAAGTACGGCTACTATGACACGAGATATTACATTGCCAACAGTAAGTAATAACGTTGCAGCAGGAAAAGATTCGGGACATCCCGGTAAAACAACCATTACTATAAATCCATCATCGACTTTGGTCAAATATGCCGTAGCCGATGCACAAGGTAATGTGGTAAGTGGTTGGAAAATAGGAACCGGTTCAGATGTAACTTTTGATAACCTTGATCCTAATACCCATTATCAAATTGTGACGGTTCCTGCCGATACGACCGATCCGCTTCCTACAGCAAACGTAAGCGGTACACGAGTCTTAACGCCAGTTGTACCAGTGGATGCAAGTAACATCTTGAGAATGCCAACAAGCAATGCTGGCAGCGATCTAATTCAGATTAACAATACTGCACCTGCAATCCAGTACGCGCTTGTCGATAAGATTACAGGCAAATATGTTGATGTAAATGGCAATCTGTCTTCTGAACCTGTTTGGACAAGCGGAAACGGAAGCACATTAACCTTCCAACCTGTTGATGCTGCGAATACTTATCAAGTCTTAGCCCGGCCAATACCGGCAGCAGGTGAGATTTCGCCGATACCAACAAGCGGAACAGATGTACCTCCATATCAAAAAGCAAACATTTCCGGCGGAATGATGTATGAAGATTCAACCTACCCTACACAAACAACAATCACTGTGGCCGGTGTTACGGGCAACGTAAATAAAAATACTGGCAAATACGCTGTGAAGAATGTACTGGTAGGGGTATATCCGACAAGTATTACGATTACCAACCCTGATAACGCAGCACTTAACGCAACATTTACGGCAACGGCTACCGTAGATAACGCAGGCAATGTCACCTTTGGACCATTTACGCCAATTGTCGGAACACCTGCGGGAATGAGCGTTACAAGCGATAACAAGGGTAACATTACTGTACATCCTTCTGCGGCTGTATCACAGGTAGCCAGCAATATGACAGATGCTATCCTTATGAATACTATAGAGGCTTTACAAGCAGCACATGATGAATTTACGGCTCTCACACCGGAAGAACAATTGCAAATAAGCAGGACAACGGTAGAGAATGTATCCAATGCGATATTGAATTTGCTGCAGGCTTCATTAAAGATTAGCAGTGCCGTAAGCGGTGTTGCAAACCCTGCTGCCACAAGAAATCAATTGGATAATCAAAAGGGTATGCTGCTTACGTCTGCAGAAATTGCTCAGGTACTGAATGGTCATTCGTTGAATGTTACTCTTAATCTGAATGCAACGGATGTGTCTACTAGCACAACTCCAGGAGTATCAGCTGACAAAAGCTTAATTGAAACCCGCGTTGCCTCAAGTGCGGCTATCATTGGCTTTATGTATGATATTAACATTACCAAAAAAGTGGATGAACTAAACAGCAGTGGCGCAGTGATCACTCCAGGCACTCCACAGCTTGTACCTGTAGTACCGTTGCCGATTAGTATTACTCTGACCATTCCGACAAACCTGTTGGGTTATAAGTATTTCGCTATTGTGAGAGTTCACAATGGTGTTGCGGAATTCATACCAGCCTCTGTCAATGGAACAACCGTAACGTTCTCCTCAACCAAGTTTTCGACTTATGCTTTGGTTTACTCCAACCAAATGATATTTGCGGATAACTTGCCGGGTACAGGACCTTCATTGCCATCAAGCAATGACGGAGACAATGGTAATGGCGGAGGCGGAGGCGGAGGCTTCATCAGTCCCACCGTCACGATTGATAATGTGACAGGTGGAAAAGTAACCGTAGACAATAATAAAGCTACATCCGGTACCAAAGTGACCATTATTGTTACTCCTGATACTGGATATTCATTGGACAAGCTAACGATTACAGATGATAAAGGCAATGCAATCAACTATACGGACAATGGTGACGGTACTTACACGTATGTCCAACCGAGCGGCACAGTTAAGATTAACGCAACGTTTAAAGCTTTAGACAAGGCGCCGGCGCCGGCTGCCGATACGGGAGTATTCAGGTTGCTCAATACGAAAGATCATTTTGTATACTTAAACGGTTATGAAGATGGAACCTTCAGATCGGATGCTCAGGTAACCCGTGCTGAAGTCGCTCAGATGTTCTATAATCTTCTGAAAAATCAGGAGGTAAATACTTCAGGAATACAATTTGCTGATGTATCTGAAAATGCTTGGTATGCAAAAGCTGTAAACACTTTAGCTAGCCTTGGTATTATTAATGGCTATGAAGATGGCACCTTTGCGCCAAATAAGGCCATCACTCGCGCAGAGTTTACAATCATTGCAGTAAGCTTTTCGAATAAAGCTGCAGGTAAAAAGAACTTTACAGATGTATCTAATACCCATTGGGCATATGCCAGCATAGCAACTTCAGCGGAATACGGATGGGTAAATGGTTATCCGGACGGTGCTTTTGAACCGGATAAAACCATCACTCGCGCAGAGACTGCTACGATTGCAAACAGAATGCTCAATCGTCAGGCAGACAAGAAAGCCATTGATGCGTCCACCAGCATCAAAGTTTTCAAAGACCTTTCAAATGGCTACTGGGCATACTATGACATTATGGAAGCAACCCATGCCCATCAATACGAGAAATCAAACGGTAAGGAAATTTGGGTACCGTAACAAAAGGCCATTGATTATGTAAGCTCAATACAAGAAAGCCCGCCAATGTTTCGTATATTGGCGGGCTTTCTTTACATTCCAGACTTTATTATCCGATTGCGGCAGAAGGAATTCACGCTGTTTTTGTCGAAAATTATGAACCCCAGCATTTGCAAGCAGATGGTGGAGTTGCTCGGCCAAACGTTGGGAGTGAGCTTCTTTATGATATGGATAAAAAACAAAAACGCCCTGAAATATGCGGCCACGTTCATCCTGTTTCTTTTCATACTTCTCGGCATCCGGTGGCTTTGGTCCGGTTTTTTTCTTACGCCTGAACATCCTCGCGCGGTTCAAGGCGCGCTTGATCTGCGTGGCTGGGACTTTGCGAAATCCCATTCCATTACGCTGAATGGCGAGTGGGAGTTTTATCCGGAAGCGTTCATCACGCATGATGACAAGGGCAGGGAATCTCTTGGCAAGCGTTATATCCAGGTTCCGGGAGATTGGCGAAGCGCTTTGCCATCCGGGTCAAAGTCATCTTTCGGATACGGGACATACCGGCTGCGCATTCTTGTCGATCCTTTGCCGCAACAGTCTTTCGAATTCTGGATTCAGGAAATTCAAGCCTCTTCAGTTGTTGAATTCAACGGTCAGATAGCAGGAGTCGGCCAACCGACTGATCAAGCGAAAACGTATACGCCCCGCCGGATTTCTTATACCCCGCTTTATAAGGGAAACGGAGTGAGTGAGATCGAGCTGCTTGTACGCGTTGCCAATTTCGAAGATCCGTTTAATGGCGGCATTGTCAGGGACATCCGCTTCGGGTCGGATGCGGCCATCGATACCGAACGCTGGAGCTCCATTGGCTTTCAGGTTGTAACATTCATGATACTGATGTTGCATGGCTTGTACGCATTGATGTTATACATTTTCAATCGGCAAAAATCGTTGCTCGTCTTCTTCATGCTGCTTCTGGTCTCCGGTCTTTCGATTGTGTCCGATAACGACAGCCTGCTGCTGGTATGCATGCCTTTCATCAACTATGCATGGGCGCTGAAAATCAAGTTGCTCTCGTACACGTTGATTCCCTTTTTTTTCCTGCTAATGGTCGCATTATTTGCCAAGCTCCGAACAAACACAGTTTTGTTCCGAACGTACTCCGTCGCTCTCTCACTCTATTCGGTGCTTGTGGCGGTCATGCCGCCGCCGCTCATTTACTATACGATTGAATTTAAAGTATTTAGGCTGCTTTATTGGTTCCCAATGGCATGGGTTATCTATCTCATCGGCAAAATGATAGCCAGAAATCAGCGTGGTGCCACCTTTCTGCTGCTTGCCGCTACGAGTATATTATCCAGCTCCGCATGGGGATTGCTTAATCCTCACTCAGTAATAACGAACGTCTACTACCCGGTTGACGTGCTGGCGGCTATCATTAGTTTTTCCGCTTACTGGTTTAAGCAGTACTTTCGCAATTCCGAAGAAAACGCTAAGCTGAACGAGCAGTTAAGGATGGCAGACAAATTGAAGGACGATTTCCTGGCCAACACATCGCATGAATTGCGCAATCCGCTGCACGGGATACTGAATATGGCGCAAACGGTTCTTGACAGCGAAAAACATGCTCTGAGCGATAAGAGCGCCAAAAATTTGGAGTTGATGATCACCGTCGGCCGGCGCATGTCGTTTATGTTAAATGACCTGCTCGATTTGACGCGTCTCAAGGAGGGCATCGTCCACCTGCAGCTGCAGAGCGTTCAGGTGCAAGCGGTCGCTTCCGGCGTATTCGACATGCTTCGTTTCATGACCGAAGGCAAACCGATCCGTCTCATCAGCGAGATTCCGAACGAGTTTCCTCCTGTGATGGCCGACGAAAACCGGCTCATTCAAATTTTGTTCAATCTGGTTCACAATGCGATCAAATTTACCAACGAAGGAACTATCGCCATCCGGGCGGTCGCACAGGATGGGAAAGCGCAAATTAGCGTTGCGGATACGGGCGTCGGCATGGACGCGGAAACGCTGCAAAGAATCTTTAAGCCCTACGAGCAAGGCGACACCGGCATGACGGCGGCTCCAGGCGGCGGTATCGGACTCGGGCTCGGCATTTGCAAGCAGCTCGTAGAGCTGCACGGCGAAGCGTTAGAGGTCATCTCTGCCCCCGGTGAAGGCACAGTATTCACGTTTGCTTTGGCGCTGTCCGATTCGTCGTCCGTTCAACTGGAAATGGGAGCTGCGTCGACTCTATTGTCCACTTATATGGAAACAGGCGCTGCCGGCTCGAACATTCAATACGGTGAAGATACGGATACGCCAAGTTCCAGATCTACGGATAGACCGATCGTATTGGCTGTGGACGACGATCCACTTAACCTGAAAGTATTGGAGGACATTTTAACTGCGAAAAGCTTCGATATCGTTTCGGTTACGAGCGGCAAAGAAGCGTTGTCCCAACTGAATTCGAGAGTGTGGGATCTGGTTATTACTGATGTCATGATGCCTCACATGTCGGGATATGAGTTAACGCAAGCGATCCGCGAGCGCTATTCGAGCTCGGAACTGCCCATTCTGCTTCTGACCGCACGCAACAATTCTGAAGATATTGCCGCGGGATTTTTGGCAGGCGCCAACGATTACGTTGTAAAACCTGCGGATACGATGGAGTTGATAGCTCGGGTGAGGGCATTAACCGATGTGCACCGCTCGATGCGCGAACGGCTGCGTATGGAAGCGGCATGGCTGCAAGCGCAAATACAGCCGCATTTTTTATTCAACGCGCTCAATGCGATAGCGGCGCTCAGCGACATCAATCTGAACAGAATGCGTCTTCTGCTTGACGAGTTCGGAAATTATTTGCGATCCAGCTTCAACTTTCAAAATTCCGAGCAGCTTGTTCCGCTTGAACAGGAGCTTGCTCTCGTCCGTTCTTATTTATATATCGAGAATGAACGTTTCAACGGCAATTTGGATATTGTTTGGGAAATTGATGTGGGCATGAGGCTGAAGATTCCTCCGCTTTCCATCCAGCCTCTCGTGGAAAACGCAGTACGGCACGGTATAACGAGGCGTTCGTCGGGAGGGAAGATCCTTATTCAAATCACCGAATATGAAGACTGCTCAGAAGCAACCATTACCGATAACGGCGTTGGAATGGATGAAGAAACGGTGCAAGGACTATTGCGCACACGTTCGGGCAGCAGGCAGGGAGTCGGTCTGCTCAATATCGATCGGCGGCTGAAACAAATGTATGGGAAAGGATTGCAAATTCAGAGTTATCCGGAGCAGGGTACGATCGTTTCCTTTGTCGTGCCGAAGTAAAGCGTGAGGAGTGTAAGCTTTAGCGTTTGCAGGCAGTTGGCTTGGAGGGAGGCGAACGATGCGATTGCCTCCCTTATCCAAGCCAAGTGTGCACCTCAAGCGCTACTTTGAAAATGGCTCGATACGAGCTATAGCGAAGCATTGTTAGGGGCGCCGCGCAGCGGCATGAATAGTTTACCAAGTTTCTGCTTCGATGTCCTCCTTCGTCACCCTCATTGCGTCAGGGGCAATTTCATTCTCGATTGATTCGAACCAGTCTACCAGCTTGTTGGTCAAGCCGATCCGCAGCTCATTTGAAAACAGATGATCCAGCTTACGATAGTGCCTCTCCGCTTCTTTGCGCCGTCCGGTTGCCGTATAAAGCTTTATCAGCGCAAATGCGTCGTCTTCGTTATACGGATCCGCATTCTGAATCCGTTCGTACATCGCGATCGCCTCCTCCAGCACTCCGGCTTTCTTATAGAATCGGGCTAACAAACGGGAATGCTGATACCATAGCTTCCTTAATCTTTCGCGTTCGGTCTCCGCCCACCCATAACCGTGCTCCTGAAAATAGTCACCTTCATAAAGTTCAAGCAGCCGCAGCAGCTCGGAGTGATTGTTGGCCAAATTCCCTCCGCTCGCCTGCCGCAAACCGTTCTCCCATTCATCCACGTCAATCCGAATGCAGCTTGTGTCCAGCACGTAACCTTCCTGAATAGTCAGATTGCGGATGGGGATATCGATGCCCATTTGCTTCAAGCACTGTCTGATGTGATAAATCGATGTGTACAGTTGACTCGTCGCCTGTTTCACGTCAAGCTCCGGCCACAGCAGCTCCAGAAGCGTTTCCTTGAGGACGATATTGCCGCGATGGTGCAGCAGATAAGCAAACAGCTCCTGCGTTTTTGTCGTCCGCCATTTCGGAATTTCCGGAGACCCGCTGCTGTGCTGAAAACGGAGAGACCGAAAACAGAGAACGCGGGAAGGCGCCGTTGACCAGATGTCTTCTTGTTTATGCAATCTTCTTTGCATCAGTCGCTTTATCGTATGATCCAAACGAGCTTGATGCAGCGGCTTAAGCAAATAATCGACCGCATTCAGTTCGAACGCTTGGATAGCATATTCGTTATATGCCGTTACAAACACAATATCGATTCCCGGGCAAGCCTCCTGTGCCAACTCTACTGCATCAATGCCCGACAGCTCCGGCAAGTGAATATCGAAAAATATGACGTCCGGCTGAAGTTCCGGCATTCGCGCAATAGCCTCCCGCGCATTCTGAAATGAGCCGACCACCGAAATCCCGGAATACCCCGATAGCATTCGCTGAATCTGATTTAGCACCAGTACTTCGTCATCCACCAACATAATCTTCATGTATTTCACGCTCCATAAAAATGTATTACATTGTTTTTCAGTGCTATTTGACCCGCTATACCAATACTATCGGGATTTTGGCAATGGATGATTAGAGCTTGTCCGAACAAGCCAGGTGCTGCTGCGGAAAAAAAACGCTGTTATTTGCTATATCATCATTAGAGTGCTGTTCCCATGCAATTACGCATGGGCCTTCTTAATTTCGTCGATTCCTTCTAAATATTCGATAAAGCAGCTACCTCAGACCCCTTCAAGACCATAGTCTTCTTTTGCGTCTTTCTGCCAAATGAAAGATAGTAAATCACAAGAATAACCAGTTGCAATGCGGCTATAACGAAGCAGATATTGCTGAAAATAAAGCCAGATGAATAGCTGTAAAAGGGGTTCCAGTTTGGAATGCCTTGGGATCCAAGATCAACAATTTTACTATATATGCCGATCGCAATCCCTTGCGAAATGAAGTTGACCATCGCCAGCATGCCCATCCCAACGCCAACTTGTTCCTTAGGCAAGGTTCTTGAAACCGAATTGGATATCGCAATGACAATGAAAGATTGCCCGACGTTGCCGAGAATCAGAAATACAGCAATAAGCAGGGGGGAACCTCCTGTAAAAGTAGAGAGTAAAATAAAACAAGCAAGCAGTAGACTTGAAGCCACATAAACGACGAACGAGTTTCCTTTTAGATCCGCGAGTCTACCGCCTCTACGTCCAAATACAGCAGAAGCAACAGCTGCAGGGACCATCGCGAAACCGATCCAAACGGATGGTAACTTCTGAATATCAGCTAATAACAACGGGCTAAGTACATAGAGTGAGCAGCAAGTGCCGCTGATGAGAAATGAAATGGTCAGTCCGAGTGTGTACTTTTTATTTCGAAAGAGTTTTGGGGCAATAAAGGGCTCCCCAGCCGTGCAAATTCGAACAATGAATAACCCTAAAGCGAGTAAGCCACCTAACAAAAGCCAGATTCCCTTCGTAACACTCAGCAGTAATAAGGCTATTGTGATGGCCAACAGACTGCTGCCAATCCAGTCAAATTTCCCTGTTGTCCCAGTCTGTTCATTTCCTAGATACTTCCGGTAAAAAGGGAGGGTCGCCAAAATAAGCAAAGGCACAGCGAATAACCAGCGCCAGTGTACCATGCTAACGATTAAAGCAGCGACAACAGGCCCGAGTGCATTACCAAAAGCTAAACCTACCGCGGTCATACCAAGAGCTGCACCTCTACGTTCCGGAGCGAAATACCGCAAGGGTATGATCATCGCAATTGCGGGAATAACCGCAGCTCCGGATGCTTGCAAACATCGGCCGACTAGCGCCATTCCGAATGTTTGTGAGGTCAGTCCGATAAGAGACCCGGCCGTAAATAAAAGGAGTCCGAAGGTTACCAAATTTTTTAGCTTATAACGGTCTGCCAGCTTTCCATAGGTGACTGCGCCAATCGCATAGATCAGAATGTAGGCAGAAGAGAGCCAGCTGACCTGGGCAATTGTAAGGGAAAAGTCTTCACTGATCTTGGGTAAAACAATGTTGAACATGATGCCGCTCATCATGGAGATAGTCAGGGTGAACATCAAAATACGCATTAATTTGTCGCCAGCTTGCTGCGGTTCTTGGGTTTGGGTAGTCATACGTTTACCACATCCTTTTTAAAAATTTGACTGTCAGTGCTGACTGACATATGGTCTGTAAAAAAACTAGGGTTGTAAGGCCCTAGCAAAAATCTTTACGCTCTCTTGAATAAATGGCTCCAACGAAATGGTTGAGTAATTTTTATGGCTGTCGAGATCGTTCATGAACGCCCCGAAATTCATCATCATAAAGGAGAAGGCGTGCATCTCCGGATTCGTGGGAATCATTTTGCCTTTCTCGGACATCGTGATGAAATAATTCGTTAAGATCTCTAGTAATTGCAGAGGATGCTTATGCGTACGCTCGCGGAATCCGGGCAGTTGGCCTTCTTCTTTGAGACTGATCTGGATCAATTTGCGATTACGGTTCATAATCTCATGGTAGGTTTTACTGACCAGAAGCAGATCCTTCTCCAGATCCCACACGAGCTTTTCACTAAACAGCTTCTTCATCTCTTCTGCATAATGATAGCGGTCAAATGCGGCTTCGAGAAGCTTCTGTTTACTGCCGAATTGGCGAAACAATGTCTTCTCACTAAGACCTGCTTCCGTGGCAATTTCAAGGGTGGTTACCCCATTGTAGCCTTTAGCCGCGATCAAATTGAGCGCCGCTAAGAGAAGTCTATCGCTGCTTCCCAGCTTGCTGCTGTCCATGTTATTATCCCTCTTCCGTACCGATGTCAGTAATCACTGACATTATAGTATGCTGGATATGGAATAAAGTCAATACATGTATATCCTGTTGTAAGACCTTTCTGTAAAATTATGCTTTTTCACAGGCAGCTTGCCTGCCTCTTCTGGCCTGTAATGATAAGGCGAAGCATAGAATGAGAACGAAGGCTGCAGCTGCGTACGGATAATTAATGTTCATATCGAACAGAAAGCCTGCGATGACAGGTCCGGCGATATTGCCGAGACTTGTGAAAGCCGAGTTCAGACCTGCCACATACCCTTGCTGCTCATGTGCCATTTTGGACATCTGAGTGCCGATTGCCGGTCGTAAAATGTCGATGGACAAAAACACGATGAAAGTAACCGTGATAATCAAAAAGTAGCTGTTCACGAAAAGCGTTAACAATACGAACAGACCTGCAATGATCAAACAGAAGGAGATGACTCGCTTCTCTCCAAATCGATTCAATATCCATCCGAAAATGGTTACTTGCACGACAGCGCCAGCTATGGATCCGAACGTGATGATAATAGCGATGTCTTTCGGTGTGAAGCCGAATTTATGATCGACGAAAAGTCCGAATATCTGTTCATAGTTCGACAGACCGAAGGACATGACAAACACAATGATCAAGCTCAAGAAGTAAGGCTCTCGGTAGGAATGTGCCAGCTGCGTAATAAGACTTTGTTTCTTCACTAGGACAGGAGTGGAGCTTGTGAGTTTCTCTGCTGTTCTTGATTCAGGCAGAACAAGAAATGTAAGGACAGCAGCAATAGCACCGGCCACCGCAGCCGAGTAGAAGGGGACACGAATCCCATATTCAGCTAGAAAACCTCCTATGCCGGGACCAATAATAAACCCTGTTGTGATCGCAGCATTAATGAATCCCATACCTTGACCTCTCTCTTCGACAGAGGTAACATCTGCTGCATAGGCCATCACCGCAGGCATAATGAGCGCCGCGCCGATTCCTCCCAGCATTCTAGAAACGAACATAAGTAGAGGAGTGCTGGCTGCTCCGAAGAGCCACTCTGAGAGGGCGAATAGAATCATGCCAGCCACAATAATCCTTTTCCGACCAAGAGAATCGGATAACCTGCCGGCTAAAGGTGAACAGATAAGCTGGGTGAGTGAGAAAGAGGCAACCAGCAATCCCATCAGACTTCCGCTTACATGAAGCTCCGTCATATAGGTGGGCATAATGGGAACGACAAGACCGACGCCTGTAAAGACGAGAAATATATTAAATATGAGGAGCAGGACAGCTCCCCTGTTTCTTAGTAATAAAGGCATTCGAAGGCCCTCCAAAGTTTTGTAATGGGTTATAGGTATTATGGATCGACCAACAACGAAAGGAGAGAGGTGGGATCTAGGCAGCAATTGTTGCACTTTTATACGAAAATAAAAAACGTAAGAGCACATTATTTTCATTCTTGGGGGTGGCGTCGTAGGCGTCATGATTGTTTTTACAACATACTCCAACTAAGGAGCACATCTCCATCTGATAACCCAATCAGGCAAGCTGCACCCATAGTTCTTCTATCCGTTTCCCAAATTCAACCCGCAACTGGCATCACTAGATTTTAGCGGAACGTAGAAGTCTTATTTTGCGCAAAATCGCGTATTTCACGTTTTCGCGGAACGCGGAGCCTCTATTTCTAGCTTCGAGGTGTAAAAAACCGGAAAAACGCC
This sequence comes from Paenibacillus germinis, assembly GCF_013141785.1. Classification (NCBI taxonomy): domain Bacteria; kingdom Bacillati; phylum Bacillota; class Bacilli; order Caryophanales; family Paenibacillaceae; genus Paenibacillus; species Paenibacillus germinis. The sequence goes on along the minus strand of NZ_WHOC01000076.1, from coordinate 173,635 downwards.
AAAATAGCGCCACCACGTTCCGCGTACCGGACCGGAATCGGAATAATCACCGAAATAGCGGCTCCTCGTTCCCTATGATCCGCAGATTAGAAGACTTATATGTCCGAAGTAACTCCACAGAGCTGAATTCGACCAGCTGTTTATCAGTATTTGAATAGAATGCTATTTTACCTGGCTCGCACCAAACTTTTCTGCTATACGCTCCGATAACGGAGCACGTCATATGGTTTCGGCGGGTCAAATAATTAATGTTCACCCACGAGTAAACCTATTCTTGATTATCTACCTGCCTCACACTCAACTTTTATACGAAAATAAAAAACGTAAGAGCACATTATTTTCATTCCTGGGGGTGGTGTCGTAGGCGTCATGATTGTTTTTACAACAAGATTCAATCGAGAATATGGATTCATTCATCCGGCAACCTCAAGTGAGAATATGTGACGATGGATTCCGATTTAAGACACTTCCATGTAAAACTAGATGGGTTATAAAATAAATCATACTGAACGTTCGTTCTGTATTAAGCCGAGGGGGATTATCTCGCTTCTTGAGCAATCCCGTACAGAAAAACATTCATTGCTGTTTTATATAAAGCGAGCGCATCCTCCAAATTGGTTCTTCGAGACATCTGACTAAGCCCAATAATCAAGCTTTCTAGAATAATAGCCAATCTCTCCACATCATTTTTCTTGAATTCACCGTTATCAATTCCTTGTTGGAACAACTTTTGGTTGAACGTAAGATGTCCAGCGATCATCGCCGTAATTCGTTCTTCGACTTCGGTGGCATTTTCCTGATTGCTGAAAAACTCATCAGCTGCTTTGGTAAGAGGATGATTTAAGTCTTCACGAACAAGCTGCTCTGCAAGTCCGTAAAGCTTATCTGTCATTGTTGGGTAGAGCGCCTCTTTTAGGCTCCATTTATGTTCCCAATCTCGCTCCCATTCATCAAGCAAATAGAGAAACAAGCCTTCCTTGCTCTTAAAATGATAGTAAATGTTCCCCTTGCTGCTCGCGGTTGCCTCCACAATATCTTCAATGGAAGTGGCTTTGTACCCTTTTTGAACAAATAGGGCTCTTGCGGCGTCGGCAACACGTTTTTTGGTCTGCTCACTTTGCAACTGCTTTTTATTCATATGCCTCGACTCCGATTCAATTGATTATTAGAAGGTCTTAATGAATTGAATACATTAATAATACTGAACGTTCGTTCTGTATCTTAACAAAAATAGTGGCATGAAGCAAGGGGAGTACCCCTTGTTTAGCCAAAAAAGCTAATGATCAGAATGCCGATCAAGATAAGAATCGAGCAAATAATTCTTAGTGTGCCTTGCTTTTCTTTGAGTACAACAATGCCTAGAATTGTAGCAAAGACTGTGCCAATCTCACGAATTGGTGAGATATGGGCGACAGGGGCATATTTCATGGCGATCAGAAATAACAAATAAGATCCTGGATTGAGGATAGCACCCAGTAATATGATCTTGGCGTTCAGCTTCCATTCGACGCGAAGTTGTTTAGAAGCGAGTACAATTGGCGTCAGTGCAGCCATGAACCCGATATTCGTAACCTCTAATAAAGAGATAGCTGAGACATGCTGAAGATTGATCCGATCAACAAAAACGTAGCATGTCGTGCATAGGCCGACACTAAGGGCCATAAGGAATGGTTTGACCGTTCCGGCGGATGCCTTTTTACGGGTGAAAATACCGCTAAGCCAAATGAAACCGAAGACCATGCAGAGCAGACCTATCCAACCGTATATCGATAAGGATTCACGAAGGAACAAGACGCTGCCAATGGGAATGAAGAGCGTGCTAGTGCCTCGCATAATCGGATACACCTGGGACAGGTCGCCCATATTGTAAGTGCGTGCCAACAACAGGGAGTAGACGCTTTGCAGACACGCAGATAAAAGTAAGAATCCGTAGGCTTGTAGGGATAAAGGGGTAAGCCACAGTTCTCTGATTAAATAAGGAAGAAGTCCGATTGTGGTTACCATCATGATGGACCATAGGAAGACGCTTTTATTCTGGCTTCTTTTGGTGAATAAGCTCCAGACCGCGTGCGTAAGACCAGAAGCTACGACTAGTAAAATTGAAACGATAAACAAGCGATCATCTCCAAACGATTAGATAGGGTTAAACCCCAGGTTGGTGTTCGGGTTGATCACGGACTACCGTGCTGTCAGCCAGTCGCAGCCAGGATTCGAAAGAACGCTCGCCTTCGCGGAGTCGAATCATTCTGGCACCACGAGGGAAGTCTTCTTTGCCATAGGTATTGTAACCTGTTGCTCTTCCATAGCAGAGACGTACTCCGTGAAGCTCGCCCCAATAATCGTTGACGTGGTCATGGCCGCAGAAGGTTCCGATGACATCGCCCATTTCTACCATGGCTGTAAATAGTCCTGAATTGACGGGAGAGCAGCAGACATTTTCAAACTTGTTGCCGTAGCAGGTCTCATTGTCCCAAACTTGTTTATACTCCGGAAGCGGGATATGAAAGAAAGCCAAGGCAGGGTATGCCTGCGCCCCGATGCTCGATTGGAGCTTACGAGATTCCTCCCTGTACCAGTCGATCTGATTGCTGCGAATCCAATCATAACCTTGGATATGCGGCAGCACAGAGTGATCCCCGGAATCAAAGAAGTACAAAGCGGCAGCGGTCTGACCATTGGAGCCAGAAATGGACAATGTATAGTTGCCAACACCGTTAATTTCTTCTGGTCCTCGCTGGGTAACGGTATGAGAGTGCTCCAGCACTGTATTCATAAGTTCTTCTCTAGTAATGGTAGTTTCTGTATCGTGGTTGCCGAACACAACGGCCCATGGAATACCGCGAGATTCAACCGTGTGAACGGCATCGCGAAACGCTTGGTGCGGATGCTTGCAAACAGGTTCACCTGAAGCACCTGTATAAATGACGTCGCCCGTAAATACGACAAGGTCAGGACGCTCGGCGTCTAGCACTTCTTCCATTAGACGACGTGTTTGCTGATCTTCAGCCTCACCATTTTCCCAATGTAAATCAGTGAACTGGGCAATCGTAAAAGTTCGATCTTCGCGAAAGGCAAGCTGATGCTGCACGATAATGTCCCCCTATAAGTTGTATTTTTGTAGTATTCATGTTGTTTCTTTGTGATATAATGTTGTTTGTTGGCTATTGTATCGCTGGTTTGCACTGCTGTCAATGAAGAATTTTTTTCGCAAAAAAGAGCGATTAGGCAAAAAATGCCGATATACTGTAGGGAGCAACAACCGTATCTTTATAATCAATAACTATATTAATTGTAAGTAAAAGGAGCCTACATAATGTCTGATAAAAAGGTAGAATTACGATGTTTGAATTCTTTGGCTAAAGTAATCGCTCATCTTGAACTGGATTCCCGTTATTTCCTTGAACGAGCAACAACATTCAGCAATGAGATTTTCTCTTTTCAGGTAGCCTATCGATCGGAGCAGCTTGTCAAAGGCTTACGTGTAGAAATCGAATCACCTCTTTCCGACTGCATAGCGGTGCGAAAAGTTGGATTGGTGCCAAGTGAATTGGCATGTTATGGCGATCATGATGATTATGTCATCAGTGATCAACCTGGACTGTACCCTGATCCGTTGATGCCATTAGATGTCCATGGTGAGGTCGCTTTACCTGGAAGTTGGAGCTCTCTATGGATAACGGTGGAGCTCAAAGATCAACATTCAGAGGGTGTGTATCCAATTGATGTGATATTGCTATCTGCTGATGGCAATCGGATGGGTTCTGAACGCATCGATTTGCACGTACTAAGCGGTTCTTTGCCCAAGCAAAAGTTGATTCGAACCGAATGGTTTCATACGGATTGTTTGGCCAATCATTACAATGTGAATGTCTTCAGCGAAGAGCATTGGGCACTGATTGAGCAATATGTTCAAACTGCGGTTAAGCAAGGGATCAATATGATTTTAACACCATTATTCACCCCTCCATTGGATACAGAAGTTGGCGGTGAGCGGACTACTGTGCAGTTGGTTGAAGTAGAGCGGGATGAGAATGGGTACCGATTTGATTTTCGCTTACTGGAGAGATGGATAGCACTTGGAGAACGCTGCGGGGTTGAATATTATGAGTTTTCTCATTTATTTACGCAATGGGGGGCACAGTTTGCTCCCAAAATCATGGCAACGGAAAAGGGGCAGCTGAAGCGAATATTTGGATGGGAAACAGATGCAACTGGAGAAGAATATGGCCAGTTCCTAGAGGCATTTTTACCTGAATTGGATCAGTTTATCAAAAAGCAGGGCATTCAGGCTCGCGTATTTTTCCACGTTTCGGACGAACCGACCTTGGACAATTTGGAATCGTATCGAGCAGCAAGTACTCGGTTGAGCCAGTTCCTTCAAGGCTATCCTACTTTCGATGCACTTTCGGACTATGAATTTTACGCACATGGCCTTGTGAACACACCAGTGGTGGCCAACAATCATATCGATTCCTTTATTAGCCGCGGCGTGGATAACCTGTGGACTTATTATTGCTGTGCGCAGTACAAAAAAGTATCAAATCGATTCTTTGCATTTCCTTCGGAGAGAAATCGGATCATTGGATTCCAGTTATATAAATTTGATATACGAGGATTTTTACACTGGGGGTATAACTTCTGGTATTCGCAATATGCACGTAAAATGGTGAATCCATTTGTCCAAACGGATGCAGATCGAGCTTTTCCATCTGGGGATGCCTTTCTTGTATATCCAGGAGAAGCGGGACCCATCGAATCTATTCGAATGGTTGTATTTTATGAAGCTTTGCAAGATGTAAGGGCACTTGAAATGTTAGAAGGTTTGATTGGTCGCGAGAGAACGATTGCTATAATTGAAGAAGATCTTGCTGTGCCACTAACCTTCAGCGATTATCCGCATGAACCCGACTGGATTATCAAAAAGCGTGAGCAGATCAATCAACTTATTGCATCGCTGGCTTAAGGATGAAGCCGATCCGTTGACATCGTAAGCGCCACCTTATAAACTGGATGAAAACAACAGGAAACATCACCATGTGGATATCATCGGTCAATAGCTGATGCTTACGATGCCAGTTTTCCTTACGGAAAACTCTTAGGAGGCCATTATGTCATTAACATACGAAGATCGCAGGATGACCATCCTGAACCATTTGGAGATGGAAGGGAAAGTGCAGGTGCATCACCTGTCTGAGATGCTGAACGTCTCGACGGAAACGGTGCGACGGGACTTAGATCGGCTGGAGAAGGAAGGCAAGCTTCGCAAGGTGTACGGAGGCGCTGTCAAAATGCGCATGGAGCTTGTTGAGCCTCCCTTTCTCAAGCGGACCCAAATGATGAAATCAGAGAAAACAGCGATCGGCAAGCTGGCTGCCTCTTTAGTTCAAGACGGTGAAACGATCATGCTGGATAACGGCACCACGACGATTGAAATTTTGCCTTACCTGAAGGATCGTCCGAGTGTAACCTTGATTACCCATTCGGTCCCGATTCTCAATCTGGCCATGGAAACGTTCCGGGGAAGAATTATCTTCGCAGGCGGGGAAGTGAACGTCGAGTATCAAGCTGCAACAGGCTCATTGACGGATCAGATGCTGGATCAATTTAAAGTGAACAAAGCGTTTATCTCCGTCGGAGGTATCTCACTCGTGGACGGTATTACCGACTTTCATTTGGCTGAAGCCATCATTTCGCGAAAAATGATGCAGCGGGCCGAGGAATCCATTCTGGTAGCGGATCATTCCAAATTCGGTATGTCTACGTTCGCCAAAGTGTCAAAGCTCGAGGAAATCTCGATGCTCATTACCGATCCGGGCTGCTCGAAGGAATGGATCGATAAGATTGAGGCGCTCGGCATTGAAGTGCTGATCAGCGACTAAAAGGAAAATCGCCACCAAACCGGCTCTCATAGCGGCGAAAGGGCGGTTTTTTCTTTGCAAATAAGGGCATTCTCAAAAAATGAGGATGGTACAAAAAGAAGCGACGTCTATTCCTAAGAAAACAATACGATTGAATAATCGACGATATACGACATCAGCAGGCGTGAGATATGCTTCTTTCACAGGGCTAATCCGCTTCACGGCGTTAGCGCCGGACTACGATATAAGGGGAGTGTTTCCATGAAAAGAAGATTTCAATTTAAAATGCTGCCGATCGCGGCAACCATTCTTACATTATCGCTTGCAACCGCTTGCGGAAACGCTGGATCTACTAAAGATGCTCCTAAGGGCAGCACAGCGCCAACCGCAACGACAGCTTCTAAAGATCCTGTAAAGGTGACATTATGGACACCGATGAATCCGAATGCCAAAGCAGTCGTCAAAAGCTTGAACGAGCTGCCTATGGTGAAAGAGTGGGCCAAGAAAACAAACGTAACGTTTGACTTCCAACATTCTTCTGGAAACACACCGCAAGATGATATTCAGCAATACGGTGTCATGGTTGCTTCTAATAATCTGCCGGATTCGATGCTGTGGAACTGGAACGGTGTGCAGGGTGGAACATCCAAAATGTTCAAAGACGGCACGATTATTAAACTGAATGATTTAATTGAAAAGAATGCTCCGAATTTGAAAAAAATTCTGGACACTAACCCTCAAATCGCCAAACAGATCAAGGCGGATAACGGTGATATTTACGCGATGCCTCACTTGAAGGTAGGTCAATACGGCCAGTACAAAACATTCAGCGGCATGGTCATTCGTCAGGATTGGCTCGATGAACTCGGACTGAAATCGCCGGAAACGATAGATGAGTGGGAAACAGTGCTCAAAGCGTTCAAAGAGAAGAAAGGCGCTATTCCTTTCACGCTGAACAAATCCTATCCGATGTCATTTGCTGACTTCGCAGGCGCCTACGGTGTTACGGGCATGTCGACGATTGCGAATGCGGGCAGCTTCTATATCGATAATGGAAAAGTGAAATTTGGACCAACTCAACCAGAATTTAAGCAATACTTGACGACGATGCAAAAATGGTACAAGGAAGGTCTGATCGATCCGGACTTCGCTTCCAATGATTCCAAAACGATGGATGCCAAAGTAACTTCCGGCAAAGCGGGAGCGTTCTACGGTTTCATCGGCGGAAGCATCGGTACGTATACACCGGCGCTGCAGAAGACAGACCCGAAAGCGAAGCTTTCTGCTGTCCAATATCCCGTGTTGAAAAAGGGCGACGAGCCTAAATTCGTGCAAGCGTCATGGGAATACGACAATGTTGGTACGGTTATTACAAGTGCGAACAAACATGCTGCGGAAACTGTAAAAGCCTTGGACTATCTGTATAGCGAAGAAGGCGCGATGCTCAAAAACTTCGGTATCGAAGGTCAAACGTACACGAAAGTAGACGGTCAACCGAAGTACACGGACCTGATTTTGAAAAACCCAGACAATCTTCCAATCGGTCAAGCGATGGCTAAATATTTTATCGCCAACTACGGCTTCTCCGGTTTGGATGATGACCGTTACAACGATCAGTATTACCAGTTGCCGGCTCAAAAAGATGCTGTAAAACTATATGCTAAATATGCGAATAACGCCTACAAAGTGATGTTACCTCCTGTGGTTCTGTCTACGGATGAAGCGAAGGAGTCTGCAAAAATCTTGAACGATGTGAGCACGCTACTGACAGAGCAAATCACCAAAATTGTGATGGGTGCCGCAAAAGTGGAAGATTACGACAAAACAGTAGAGCAAGTGAAAAAGATGAATATGGACCGTGCTGTGGAGATCTACCAAGCGGCAACAGATCGTTACAACAAACGCTAAAAAGTTCGTGGGGAGCCAGTCTCCCCTTTTTCATCACACGTGTAAGGAAGTGAGAACATGGCTAATTCCATTCGGGTTTTACTAGATGACATAAGAAAAAATCGCGCGATCTACCTGATGGTACTGCCGGTTGCGCTGTACTTCTTCATTTTTAAATATTTCCCGATGTATGGCGCCGTTATCGCCTTCAAGGATTTTAGTCCTGCGAAAGGCATTTGGGGCAGCGATTGGGTAGGCTTTCAACATTTCAAAGACTTCTTTCAAAGCTATTATTTTGTTCGCGTCCTGCGCAATACGTTTCTGATCAGCTTTTATAACTTGATTTTCGGCTTTCCTGCGCCGATTATTCTCGCGATCCTATTGAACGAGATTCGCCAGAAGCTTTTTAAATCAATTGTGCAGACGGTTTCCTACTTGCCGCATTTCATCTCGATTGTGGTTATTTCAGGGTTAATTATTGACTTCACGAACCGTGGAGGTATTGTGAATTCCATCATTATGTTCTTTGGCGGGCAAGATTCTGCCCTTATGAATAATGCAGAGAATTTCCGTACCATTTTCGTCAGTACGTCTGTTTGGCAAGAGCTCGGTTGGTCATCTATCATTTATTTGGCCGCGCTTAGCGGGATCAACCCTGAGTTGTACGAAGCTGTTCGCGTTGATGGGGCAGGAAGGTTTCGCCAAATCTGGAGTGTAACGCTTCCCGGACTTATTCCAACGATTATGATTTTGCTCATTCTTCGAATTGGCGGATTGATGGAGGTCGGCTTCGAGAAGGTCGTTCTGCTTTATAATCCAAATACGTATGAAACTGCTGATGTGATTTCGTCCTTTGTTTATCGTGAAGGGCTGGCTCAAGGGAATGATTACAGCTATACAACGGCCGTAGGGCTATTTCAATCCATGATCAACTTTATACTTCTAATTAGCGCTAACAGCATATCTCGCCGATTCTCCGGCAGCCGGTTGTGGTAGCCTACGCTTACGATGTCAGCTTTTCTTATGAAAAGCTCTCAGGAGGAACTAACGATGAAATTAAGCGCAACTGAGCGTCTATTCGATATCGGTAATGCAATTCTGATGATATTGCTTATCGTCTGTACGTTATACCCTTTCTACTATGTTTTCATGGCTTCCATCAGCGATTCCAATTTACTCATCCAGCATTCCGGGTTGTTGTTGAAACCGCTGGGGTTTAACCTCGACGCTTTTCAGAAAGTGATTGCGAATCCCAACATTTTGACGGGATATGGGAATACATTGCTCATCCTGATTCTGGGTACAGCGGTAAATCTGTTTTTTACTACGCTTGGGGCTTACGCGCTGTCCAGAAAGTTCGTAATGCGGAAGTTCTTGATGATCTGCATCGTGTTCACGATGTATTTCAGCGGCGGATTAATTCCAACGTATTTGTTAATTAACAACTATTTGCATATGGGAAATAGTTACCTTGCACTCATCTTGCCTGTGGCGATCAGCACGTGGAACTTGATTATTATGCGAACCTCGTTCGAGGCCATCCCAGAGGGCTTGATGGAATCCGCTAAGATTGATGGCGCAGGCGAATGGCGCATTTTGTTCCAGATTGTAGTTCCGCTGTCCATGCCTGTTATTGCCGTTATGGTGCTTTACTATGGCGTAGCCCACTGGAATTCCTGGTTTAATGCCATGCTGTTTCTTCACGATCGGGAGATGTTCCCGCTGCAGCTGATTCTTCGAGAAATTCTGGTGCAAAACAGCACGGATTCGATGACCACTGGGACGGGGAATGCGAACGACACGCAAGCGATTGGGGAAAGTATTAAATACGCAACGATCATGGTGGCTACATTGCCGATTCTGATTGCCTATCCTTTTTTACAGAAATATTTTGTGAAAGGCGTCATGGTTGGCGCGCTCAAAGAATAACGACCAGGCCTGTTCTCTTTTTGGATCTTCAAAAAGAGGGCGGGATATTTGGTTTTTTCCACATTCTGTGAGGGAATCAATAAAAATGATGATGATACAAAAATCGTAGATTGTACTTGAGCGGATGAAGATGGGATAATACTGCATACAGCATGAGTAAGGGAGGACATCTTTGTGAAGCGGAGCGTATTTTTATTTTGGCTTTACTCGAACTTAACCATTCTATGTATTCCCATCGTCATCACGATGTTGGTTCTTTTTCAGTCGCAGCATTTATTGAGCTCGGAGGTCATTCGATCCAACAAAGCGCTGCTTAACCAGGTGAAGCAATCACTAGACAATCAGTTCAAAGATATTAAGCGGATGGGTCTCCAGCTTTCCCTGGATCCTAAAGTCATTAAGTATGTTAATCAAGCTGATTTCAACAATTCACAAGTCAAGATCGATACACTGGATTTGATCACTTCGCTTCGTTCTTATGCCGCCTCGAATGGGGATATTAACGATTTATATGTCTATATGAAAAAAGGGCATTTCGGGGTTACGACATCGACAATGAATCAAGATGAGCTCCTTTTCCAATTGCTCCATGGAGGAAATAAAGGCATCACCATGAAGCAGTGGAGCGACAGTATGGAGAAAATCTACTATGGAAATTTCCTTCAATTCGCTGACGATGACATGGTGTACATGCAATCACTGCCGATTCAGAATGCCAGCGAAGCGCCGGCAACACTTGTTGTCACGCTGAATGCAGAACGCTTGAAAGCGGCCATCTCGAATATCCAGATTGCCCAAGCAGGCAGCGTGTTGATACTCGATTCCACCAATAAGCTGCTGATGACGGCAGGAGATTCGGATCATGTATCCGATATTGATTTTGAGCAGATCCGCTCAGCGGAAGGCACATTTAGTCAAAAATGGGGTAAGGAAGAGGTGACGATTTCTTACGTTTCCTCGGTTGAAAATGAGTGGAAGTATGTTTCCATCGTTCCTACGAAAATTTATTCAGCGAAAGTAAGTCAATTGCGCAGTTGGATTTATGCGGGCTTATTTCTGTGTATTTTTGTCGGAGGTCCGATGTCCATCTGGCTGACGCGAAGACATTATATGCCGATCCGCCGCATGGTGGATTTGGTTTCTCCGAAGGTGAAGTCCAATCTCGAAGGGATTGGGAATGAATTCTCACTGCTTCAGTCCTTCATGTCGGAGAATGAAGCTTTGCAGGTTACGGCGAACCGAACCATCCAGAAGCAGCAAGACGTGCTGCGCAGCCATTTCCTGGCACGACTGCTCAAAGGCAGAGTCGAGAGCGGTTCTGCACTCGCGCAATCGATGGAGTCGTTTGACCTGCGGTTTGAATCGAACCGCTTTGCGGTATTGCTGTTTCACATTGGCGACTATGATGCTTTATTCAATGATAACGGGTCCCGCGATGCGGAGTCCAAGCTGCAATATGTCTATTATATTGTGACGAACATTACCGAAGAGCTGATTGGCCGTAAGCATACCGTGTTCACGACCGAGGTGGATGGTATGATTGCTTTTCTGGTTAATATTCAGAATGATGATGAAGCTCGGACGAAGCAGGATTTGATTGATATTGCGCAAGAGGCGCAGACGATTATTCAGGGGAAATTTTACATTCAACTGACAATAGGAATCAGTGATATTCATCCTCTTTTGACCGGAATACCCCAAGGATTTGACGAGGCGCTGGAGGCGCTTGAATATAAATTCGTCATTGGCCCGAGCCAAATCATACCTTTTGATCGGATCAAACGACCGAAGAACGAGCTGTATTATCCGCTGGATATGGAGCGACAGCTGATCAATCATATTAGAACCGGGCAGTACGAGGAAGCCATGGAGGCCGTCAGTGAACTGATCGTAACGAATGTGTCGGATGGCACGTTGTCGCTGCAGCTCGGCAAGCTTCTCATGTTTGAACTGATCGGCACGATCTTGAAGGCCATCGAGCATCTTGATCAAGGTCCTAATGAACTGGCGGTAGAGAAGCACGCACTCATTAAACAATTGACCCAGTGCGAGTCCTTCGTGGAAATTGAAGATGAAATTTATAAGTTTTTGAAAACCGTCTGTGACTACGTCGATTCCAAGAAGAAAAGTCACAATACGAATCTGAAAGATCAAGTGCTGAGCTATATTGATGAGCATTTGGCGGATATGGATTTGAGCCTGACCTCGCTGTCTCTGAAGTTTGAAGTGAATGCGCCGTATTTATCGCGGTTCATCAAGGAGCAGTCTGGTGAAACGTTTATTGATTACGTTAATAAACAGCGTGTCCAGTTGGCTAAGCAGTTGATGACGGAGACCGATGATACGATTACGGATATTACGCAAAAGGTCGGCTTCTCGAACAGTAATACCTTCATAAGAGTGTTTAAACGCTATGAAGGGATTACACCGGGACAGTTCAGGAAAGGAGACCAGCCATGACGATCTTTTCTTTTGAGAAAATTTGACGCACATTATGTTAATTCCGCGCTTCCTCAGACTTATGAGGAGGCGCTTATTTGTTATTTAAGTCTCAACGAATGAAGCCGTTTCGTATCCCTTGCGTTATGGATGTATTTGGATAAATTGAGCAAACTAGCAAATACTAGCCGCAATTAGGGTGGGAGGAAAAAGCATGGACATGCATCAAGATTCATTCCAAATCTCAATTGAGATGGAGACGAATATCCGTAACCTTATCCATAGTTTCAATTCTTCCGACGATGTACGCGCCAGGGAGTTTCACTTAAATGGATTAAAGGGATCCATCCTCTACCTCAACTCTTTTACAGATCGGGAAAAGTTGCAATCCGATGTATTGAAACCTCTGCTTCAATCCAGAGAGAACCGTCTTGAAGATATCCTTCCCATTCTGGATATAGAGCTCGTGGGCGATTTGAAGGCTGCAGCGGCAGGGATGCTTCAAGGCAAATGCGCTATTCTACTTGATCAAAGAATGGATATTTTATTAGCTGATGTTAGTAGCAGTATTACTCAGAGCATCACAGAACCGCAAAATGAACAAACGATTCGCGGATCTCATGAAGGGTTTGTCGATGATGTTGGCGTCAATACACAATTGATCCACAAACGGTTGAAGAATGCCAATCTTGTCGAACGGTATTTCACATTGGGTGCTCAAAACCCGACTACAGTGACGTTGCTATATATGAGTGATCTTGCTGATCTGAACATTGTAGACGAGGTTATCGCCAACCTACTCTCGAATCAGGATAAATTCATTAAATCTCCTGGTCAAATAACAGATCGTTTGGAAAGCAGCCGTTGGTCGTTGTTCCCGCAAATGCTTTTTACCGAAAGACCCGACAGTACAGTGTCTCATTTAATGGAAGGAAGGATCGCTCTGCTCGTGGATGGCAGCGCGTTTGCGATCATTCTCCCAGTGACTTTCTTTATGTTTTTTCAAGTCGTAGATGATTTTAATGTCAGGTGGTGGAACGGGACTTTTTTTCGATTTCTCCGGTTTATCAGCGTCATGATCGGATTAGCACTTCCGTCGATTTACATAGCCATTGTGTCGAATCATTTTGATGTGCTTCCAATTGATTTGGTATTTTCTTTGAAAGCTTCGTTAGAAAATATTCCTTTCAATCCTCTGATGGAAGCCTTGTTCATGATCACTGTATTGGAGCTGCTCAGAGAAGCCGCTATCCGACTGCCAAAGTCAATTGCATCAACACTGTCTATTGTCGGAGGTCTCGTCATTGGAAGTGAAGTTGTCAATGCGAACTTAGTGTCCACAACGATGATTGTCGTCATTTCTCTGACAGCCGTCGCTTCTTTCAGCGTGCCTTCTCATGAAATGCGGATGGCAATTAGGCTTATCAGCTTCCCCATTATGATCGCATCATCGCTGCTTGGTTTTGCGGGTATCGCGTTTAGTTTCAGTCTATTATTCATGCATTTAACCAAACTCGAAACGTTTGGCGTCCCTTATTTTTATCCGTTTACTCCCTTTAAGCCTAGACGTATATTGACTGCGCTTATTCAGCTTCCAAGGCGGATCTTCGGCAGGGAAGCTTCCGATAGGAGGGCATCATGACACGGGTTCAATTATTTGCATTCATTCTGCAAACTCAAATCGGCATCGGCGTTCTGTCATTTCCTTATGATTTGCATAAATCTGCCGGCGCGGATGGTTGGATTTCCATTCTTTTGGCTGGGGGGATTATACAACTTATCCTGTTGGCCTACGTTGTTTTATGCAAAAGGTTTCCACAGCAAAATCTATATGAGTTCACGCCTCTCATCGTTGGCAAATGGATCGGAAATGTTCTCAATGCGATTTACATTTTACATTTCACATTCACGACTTGCCTTATTCTTTTGCTGGAAATGATGTTCGTTGAGCTTTGGATATTACCGTATTCAAATCCTTGGCTCATCATTGTAGCTAATTGTTTGGTTTGCCTCTTTATGGCTAAGGAGAACATTCGGATCATCGCCCGTTACCATGCGTTGATTTCATTGTTAATTATTATTATGTTAGCGCTCATGTTTACTAGCTTTGGCAATATGGATTACCGATATCTTCTGCCTGTCGGGCAAAAAGGTTTGCATGGAATAATAATGGGAATGAAAAGTTCCGTACTTTCTTTCTTAGGTTTTGAGGTTCTGCTCGTGCTGAGTTCCGATGTCAGAACGAAAGGAAAGAGTTTGATAGCCCCCGTTCTGTGGGCGAACGGATTGGCAACTATATTTTTTTTGATTGTCGTACTTGTATGTTTTCTAAATTTTAGTCCCGAGGCGATCAGCTTCATTCCGCAGCCTGTACCTTACTATCTGAACGGAATTTCACTGCCTTTTTTGGAGCGAGTGGATCTGCTCTTTCTTTCCATCTGGTTGGTGAAAGTGACCGCAACATTCATCAGTTACATCTACGCCGCCAGCAAGGGAATGGGCTATTTATTTCATCGCAACGAGCACCGAAAAGCTGTATATTATTTAGTCCCTATTGTCTGTCTAGTCGGATTTTTTTGGAGATCGGAGGATAGAATCCAATTTGTGGAGCAAATCTCTAATGTGGAAAGCTTTATCATTCTCGGAATTCCGATTGTACTCTTATTGTTGGCATGGCTGATGGGAAAAAGGGGGGAACAGCAGGCATGAGACGTATTTTACTTTTATGGCTTATTGCCATCCTGCCTTTGTCGGGATGCAATTATCATAATGAATTGAAAAATTTGCAGCTCATCTATGCAACCTCCCTTGACATGAACGATAAAAATGAAATCGTCACCACCGTAACCATTCAAACACCCGGCGGAAAGGAAAGATCCGCTCCCGTACATGAAGTGCTATCGGCTACAGGCCCTACGCTGCAAGAATCTTTATTTAAAAAAATCGGCATGCAAATCGCAGGCCCGATCGGCACATCCAAAAATCAAGTGATGCTCATCGGTGAAAAGCTGGCGAGAAAAGATTTAACGGAGATCCTCGACTCCACTTTTCGGAATTCGAATGATCCTATGCTCGCTAAAGTAGCAATCGTCCGCGGGAACGCTAGTGGATTGATTCGTCTGGATCGTATCGGTTCCGCAACGGCTGGGGAATATCTGCGAAAAATCCTCAAAAGCGCCAAGTATGAAACAGCTATACCATCCGTTACCTTACATTCGCTTTACCCTGTTCTGCACGATCAGGGACGCGATTCCGTCATTCCTCTTATCAGCAGGTTGAAGGATAAAGCAGTCGTTGATGGCGTGGCTCTTATGAATCAACGTAAATATACGGGCTATTTTCTAACGCCGGAACAATCTTCCTTATTTCTCTTAATGAGCGGCTTGAAGGGGAACATCTGCGTCATCACGCGAAATATGGAGGAATCGGGTTCCAAAAATGATCCCTCGCAATATTTATCGCTTAACATTTTGAAATTGAAGCGAAATAAGCATGTCTGGGTTGACGCAGAGGGGCAAATTAGGGTTCAATTGCATCTCAAAATGAAAGCCTCCGTCGTTGAATACACAAAAGACGATCTAGCCGACAAGCAGAAGATCATACAATTGAATAAACATTTCTCCGAATTACTGACTCATGAAGCACAAGACATTTGCAAGCTGCTTCTGCGTTCGCGTTCAGACGCTTTTGGCATAGGTCGGGACATTATGGCTTTTTATCCGAATGAGTGGAAACGTATGAACTGGGAAACCGTATACCCGGAGACGGATTTTCAAGTTTCAACGGAAGTAGACATTGTTTCTCACGGAATTATCAACTAGCCTGGCTCTACGCACCAATAACAATAGAGAAGCGCCCCTACAATTGGTCTGGGCGCTTCTGTTTTTTGGTGTAAGCTTATTGCACAGCATGATGCTTCGGCTTGAATTCACTTGGCGACTGGCCGGTCCAGCGCCGGAATTGCCGCGAGAAGTGGCTGGCAGAATGGAAGCCGAGCTTCTCCGCAATGTCTGTCATCGGCAAATTGGTTGTGACGAGCAGCTCTTTGGCTAGGTTCAGCTTTTGACGGCTGACATACTGGCGCGGCGATAGTCCGTACACTTTGGAGAAGAGCTTGCTGCACTGACTACGGCTCAGATTGAGCTCTTTCGCAACCCCCGCGACGGACGCCTCCTCGCAGAGACCGAGCGATAGCTTTTCTTCAATCGCATGGGCGACGTCCGCGGTGAACAAGGAGGCGTCTTTGTCCGTCATTGGCGCATGTCTACTTAGTGAGTCGTGTTCGCGAATCAAATTTAGCACGTCATGAATGATGAGTAGTGTATATGAATGCAGCAGCAGCTTATCCTCGAAGCGCAAATAGGGTTGCTGCTCTTGCTTGGCGGTATCCATCGACCGATTGCGATGCATGACGGCCTCTAGTTCGCTCAAGTAGAACTGAAGCTTGCTTTGCTCCGCATCCTGATGATGGATGTGCCGATAAGGGGTAGTCGAGAGCAGGCTGCGTATTTCGGTATCATCGAGATCGAAATGCACATTAAAGTAGCCATAATCTACAGAAGCCAAATTCGAAGATTGATGCCTGACACCGGATTTGATTAGCAGCCAGTCTCCTTGCCGCATGGTGATGGATTCACGGTTCATTTCTTGCACAACTTCACCTTCCGAGCAGTAAAGCAGTTCAAACAAATGATGATGATGCCGAGGGTAGTGCCATCCCGGGGGCTGCAAGCCGAAATGGCATCCTACTACTTGTAAGGTATTGATCATATTCGGAAAACGGTACAAATCATCCATGAAGGGCTCCTTCCGTACGTTATCGCTGTACGTTCCATCATATCATTGAATTGGCACATTTGGTATAGAAAATGCTCCATTTGGAGATTGAGGGAGAAGTGCTATTTCAGCGATGATGAAGGTGAATATAAACCAAATCGCAATCATAATCCGGAGGGATAACCATGGCCATTTTACAAGCCCAAAATAAGCAGTTTCTTTTAGATGGGAAGCCTTTGCAACTCATATCTGGAGCCATCCATTATTTTCGTGTCGTGCCCGAATATTGGAACGATCGTTTATTGAAGCTCAAAGCCTGCGGGTTTAATACCGTGGAGACTTATATTCCTTGGAATTTGCATGAACCGCAGGAAAATGTGTTTAACTTCGATGGTATAGCGAACATCGTGAGATTTGTGGAGCAGGCTGGCGAGCTGGGTCTACATGTGATCGTGCGGCCGAGCCCTTATATCTGTGCGGAGTGGGAGTTTGGCGGATTCCCGGCATGGCTGTTGAAATATACGGATATGCGGCTTCGCTGCATGGATCAGGCTTATTTGGAGAAAGTCGACCGTTACTATGACGCGTTGATCCCTCTATTGGTCCCGCTGCTTAGTACAAATGGTGGACCTATCATTGCGATGCAGATTGAAAATGAATATGGCAGCTACGGCAATGACACAGCATATTTAACGTATTTACGGGATGGGCTCATCAACCGCGGGGTAGATGTTATGCTGTTTACATCTGATGGTCCAGAGGATGGCATGCTGCAAGGCGGGACAGTTCCAGGCACGCTTGCCACGGTGAACTTCGGTTCTAAGCCGGAGGAGGCTTTTGATAAGTTTCGCGAGTATCGTGTTGATGAGCCGCTCGTTTGCATGGAGTACTGGAACGGTTGGTTTGATCACTGGTTGAAGCCTCACCACACGCGTGATGCGGGCGATGTTGCGGACGTATTCGACCGAATGCTTCGCGCTGGCGCCTCAGTGAATTTCTACATGTTCCACGGCGGGACGAACTTTGGCTTCTACAACGGAGCGAACTATGGTGATAAGTATGAAGCGACCATCACCAGCTACGACTATGATTCTCCTTTGTCCGAATGCGGAGATGAGACGGAGAAATATAAAGCTGTCCGCAGCGTGATTGCTAACTATCTAGGAAAAGATGTTAAGGATTTCCCGGAATTACCTGCACCTATTAAGAAGAAAAGCTACGGTCGTATCACGTTGGCTGAAAAAGCAGATATGCTTGACCATTTGCCAATTCTCTCAGA
This sequence comes from Paenibacillus germinis, assembly GCF_013141785.1. Classification (NCBI taxonomy): domain Bacteria; kingdom Bacillati; phylum Bacillota; class Bacilli; order Caryophanales; family Paenibacillaceae; genus Paenibacillus; species Paenibacillus germinis. The sequence continues at coordinate 155,467 of NZ_WHOC01000076.1, read as the reverse complement.
GTCCGTGAAGTGCGTTTACCCGGAACCAATGGAGAAGCTTGGTCAAAGCTACGGTTTCATCGTCTATTCGACGCATGTCTCCGGGCCGCGTTCCGGTGAAAAGCTGCACCTGCAGGAGGTACATGACCGTGCGCAAGTCTTTTTGGACGGTGTCTATCAAGGCACGGTGGAAAGATGGGATTCGCGTCCACTCCCGATGGACATTCCCGCTGAAGGCGCGAAGCTGGACATTGTGGTCGAGAACATGGGGCGCGTCAACTATGGTCCGAAGTTAAAGGACTATAAAGGAATTACAGAGGGCGTACGGATGAACAATCAGTTCTTGTTTGATTGGACAATATATCCACTCCCACTGGATAATCTGACGGCGATTCCGTTTGAACGTTCCGCGGAGGTAAGTGAGAGGAATGATCGTCCTGCCTTTTATCGAGGGGAATTCACCGTGGAAGAAGCGGGGGACACGTTCATTCGTTTGGACAGCTGGACGAAAGGTGTAGTCTGGATTAACGGGTTTAACTTGGGACGTTATTGGGAGAAAGGGCCGCAGCAAACGTTGTATCTGCCGGCGCCATTACTGCGAATTGGACGCAATGAAATTATCGTATTTGAATTACATCATACGGATACGCCGGTCATTGAACTGACGGATACGCCGGATTTGGGATAACTTGAAATCGGAGGGATTGACAATGGCATCAACCATGGCAGTCAAAAGAGTCATCATTCTTGGTATAGATGGAGCGGGGGCATTCGTCAGCGAAGCGGATACGCCGTATATCGATGTACTCCTCCTGGGCGGAGCCAAAACGGATCATGCCCAAACCGTATTTCCCTCCATTAGCGGGGAATGCTGGGGTTCTCTGCTGCATGGCGTAACGCCGGAGAGACATGAGTCCCATGTGAATATCAAAATGGAACGGAACTACCCAGTAGTCTCGGCAACGCCCTCCTTATTTCAAATCATTAGTGAAGCCAAACCTAACAGCAAGATGGCTTCCTTCGTTTCGTGGAAACCGATACAGACCGGAGTCATTGAAGAGAACGATGCGGTTTATAAATACGCTGCACCGGATGAAGATTTGGTTCCTGCCATTGCCGCGTATATCCATAACAATCCGGATTTTGAGCTGCTGTTCGTTCAGTTGGATGATGTGGATGCTGCCGGCCATCGGCATGGGTATGGCTCGGAGGAGTACTTAAAGGCGATCTCGCGTGCAGATAGTCAAATCGGTGAGATCAGTAAAGCCATTCTAGATGCAGGAATGCTGGAAGACAGTCTGATTATTGTAACGACGGATCATGGCGGCGGGGGCTTGGATTCCTTCAATCATGGCAGCGATCATCCGAAAGATATGACGATTTTCTGGGGCTGCCGTGGCCCTGGCATTCAAACAGAGGCTGATTTGGCTGGCCTGACTATCATGGACACGGCTGCCGTCGCGCTATCTGCGCTAGGCCTACCATTCCCGGATGATTGGGATGCCAAGCTTCCGAGCGGGTTGCTGGTGAAAGCAGGGCAGCGCTAAAGGATAACGCACAGCGACTGGAGCTGGCAAGACGCCGTATGGACTCGGCGCGAATGAGTCAGTTTCAAATTTATCGTAAAGGAACCTCCAAACCCACCTGAAGTGGGTTTGGAGGTTCTTCTTTTTAACAGAATTTATGTGTTTTTTGGGAAAGCTTCCCCCTATTTAGCTCAACTATGCTAGGTTGAGGTTGCTGGATCAATGAAACTCTATTCGCGGTTGAAGATATCGTAGAAAGTGCAACAATTGCTGCCTAATTCTCACCTCACCCCCTTCGTTGTTGTATCATGTACAACAATTTGGTCCTATACAGGCCATTTCGCAACAAATGGGCTCGAAATGTTGTACGAAATGCAACTTCAATTTGCGAAATAGCCTTTTGGCGTGTGAATTGTTGTAGAGAATACAACATTGGTAACCACTATAGCCCATTTGCCCTCACGAATGTACAACATTACACGGATTAGCAAGCGATTGGCTAAACAAAAACGTCATAGACGTAATTTGCACGGCATCGATCTCTACAAACACTCTCGACTAAGGTCGGCGTAAGCTGGTTATTGTATAGTGGGGCTCGAAAATCACAAATGGGATTTGGGGATAGTCACGTGTGTGATCTCGGAACTGGCACGCTGGCTGTGGTGTAGGATTTTCGCTCCGTAAGGATGTTTTTCATCACTAAAGTTTGAACGCTACCAAAATGTGTTTCGTTAACGGTATAAAACAACCTTAAATGATGAGGAATCAGCTAATTAGTCCGATTTCTGCTCCATAGTGATGTTTTTCATTGCTAAAGTGTGTGCCAGAGGGGGATCTCCATATTTAGCGATGATTAACATCGCTAAATACCTCGCAACGGAGGGGGACAGCTGCCGGGTCCAGTATTAAGAATTAACACCAGCACCAAACACCCAGTATCATGCCCCATTATCAGCTCCCGCCCCAGCCCCCAACACCGACTCTCCCAACCTGTCGTACTCCAAAGCCCAGCCTATTTTACAATCAACAACCCCTTTCGTCGAATAATGTGCTCATGAGAGGAGGGAATGCGTTGGAGCAAATAACGATCGCCGCAGTCGGAGATTTGCTGATGAAAAGTGAAATCATTGACTCTGCTAAACAAGAAGACGGATATTCGTTTGATCCTATTTTTGAACCTATTAAACCTTACCTAATGAACCATGATCTAACGATTGGCAATCTGGAAACGACCTTCTCTGGGAACAGGCAATTGGGCAGGATGGGAATCCGTCCCAAATGCAATTGTCCAATGGAACGAAGGAATCCGAGAACCGGATATCCCGTATTCAATTGCCCGGATGCCTTGGCAGCAACGCTGAAAAACGCAGGGTTTCATGTATTAACAACTTCCAATAACCATTGTATGGATGGTGGTGTAGCTGGCTTAAAGCGAACGTTGAAGGTCCTCGATCAACACGGGCTCAAGCATACGGGTACCTCTCGTACCCTTGATGAAGCTAATCAGCATCTGATTATGCGTGTAAAAGGGGTGGATATTGGTATTTTGGCCTATACCAAGGGGACGAATGCCATATCTGTTCCTCGTCGATGGATGGTGAATCCATTCGATCGAAAAAAGATGATTGCAGATATCCGCCAATTGAAAAACAAAACCGATTTCATCATAGTATGCTTACATTTTGGGAAAGAGTATCAGACTTATCCGAGCAGAGATCAGAAGCAATTGATGCAGTTCCTCTTTAAACAAGGCGTTAACGTAGTCTTAGGCTCACATCCACATGTGCTGCACCCGGTAACTCAGACTGTAGTGAAAGACAACGATGGCAAGGTGCGCAATCGAGTCGCTGCTTCCTCCTTAGGTAACTTCATATCGTCGAAGCTGACAAAAAGTGAGAGTACGATTCGGGGAATGATTCTTTCATTGACTCTATCTAAAAATGAAAGTGGCGTCATAGATGTCCTCAAAATTGACCAAATTCCAACGATAGTGGAGAAGAGGAAAGCGGACAAGACTACGTTTACAGTTGTTCCGGTGAGATAGACTTCGGACATGAAAAGTGCCTCGCTCCATGTAATCACATGGGAGGGGCACTTTTGTTGCATTTGTTGTTGATGAATTGATTCTTATTCATGTTGTGAAAAGGGAAGGAACTGCTCGAGTAGTTTCTCTGCCCAACGTTGATTTGCTTGTACTGTTCGTCCAGCGTTATGTGGAGTGTGAACAACATTATGTCTTCCTAATAATGAATCCTGCAAGGGTAAGGGCTCGATATCAAAAACATCTGCTGCAAGGCTAAGCTCATCTTTAAGAACGCGCTCACGAATCGCCTGCATATCACAAATTTCTGCTCTCGTTACCAGTACCACCAAACATCCTTTAGGCAATGAATGAATATGCTCTGATGTAATCAGTCCTGTTGTTTTCTCTGTTAAGGGTACCATGGGTACGAAAATCTCAGCATCTTGGATGAGCTGGCACAAGTGCCATTCTTTTCTAGCTCCTGCGCGGTGAAAGGAAGGTTCAGTAGCGAAGGGATCCCACGCCGCAACGTCTGCCCCAAGCATGCTGACAAAGCTGGCATAACGAGAAGCGATGTTGCCTGCCCCAACAATACGGACTCGTTTACCTTCAACGGTTCCATTCGTAAAGTTGGGATCGTCACCAAACTGTTGTCCTCTTTTTTTCGGCGTACCTACACCATTATCAGGTTCATAATGCCAAGGCTGCAAGCTTGTCATGATGTCATGATGCGTTTGAGGAATTCTACGTAAACCACATAGGGTTAGCGCCAGACCGAACTCGGATACGGATTGTCCCCAGAAACCTTCGCTAGGATGCGTGTACACGGTCACTCCTGCATCTTTCAAAATACCCATTTGTTCTTCCGCTAAAGGACTCCCATAGGAGCTAGTTGTAATAACGGCTTCTTTTAAACTACTGAAAGCGTGTAAGCAATCGGATGTGACAGCTACATTTAAAGAAATCAAACGGGTAACGCTGCTGGGTTCGGGAACAAGCTCACCAAGCGTTTTTAACTCATCAGGAGCCAATCGAATAAAATCAGTTGTTCCTTGAGCTTTCCAAAGTGTGTGAAAGTGGTCCGCGGTCCACGGCCAGATCGCATCGAAACTAGGATGGACGATAATAACACTTCTCATAATAGGATTCACTCCTTGTTCATTGCTATTTTTGATGCGAAATTTCGCCAGTTTTCATTCACAGTGGATGGATCCATATTGCCACAAAATACGAGTATCCGATACTGGCTCATTTGTGTTTCTCCTTGATCCAGCTCCCACTGACCTGCAATGCAACGGCTAGGAGAAATACCTAATTGTCCATCAACACGCCATGGCACAGGATGCTCCGTATTGTTCGGATGGTCCATAAACACAAAGCCAGCGTTGTCAGATCGGCCTTCAATCGGCATTCTGCAAGATACCCAACGGGCACGTTTTCCCTCTGCTTCACCATTCATTTGACCTTCACTATTGAGCGCTTCGCCTCCTAGTTCATGACGATAAGGCATACGAAGAAAAAGACCGCCATAATCGTAACGTCCGAAGGTTAGTTTGATTTCTGCTCGTAAAGACCATTGGAAATCAAGCTCATATGTACTCCCCAGATCATGCAGACTCCATTGCTGCAGTTCAGTAATCATATGGTTTCCTTGTGGATCACGCCAATGCGTTTCAATCTCCCATGAAGCATGGTGTAGGTTAACGACTGCAGGCTTGAGCGGCTGAGGGTGAAAGCTGCCATCCTTTGGATGATGTTTAATGCCTTCCTCCCAAAATCCAATGCCATTTACATCATTCAAGCCGACATAAATGCCATGCTGCCAGGGGTGATGAGGCGGAGTATTTTCAGTTAACACACCTTTTCCATCCGGAGCAAGGATTGGATGAATAAAGGGACGTTGATTCGTTTGTGCATTCTGTACAAGAATCGGATCTGGATGATCGCCACGATAGATACGTATGCTTTGTTCATCGGTTTCAGCTCTTAAATAAGGGATACCCATGGGGAAGACCTCCATATAAATTTATCGGAATATTGGCAGCTTCACTTGCTCACCATTGTTCATGGCGGATTCATGTGCGCATATGCCGGCACAAGTCCAATTGGCAGACGTATAGACGTTGGGGAAAGATTCACGTTTCTCAACTATGCTCATGATGAATTCGTGTGCCAAATGCGGATGGGAGCCACCATGCCCGTTTCCTTGTTTGAAGGATAAATGTACGTTATCTGCCGAATCATAGACACCCTCCAGTGTATATTTACGTATGCCTTCTGGGAGCAAGTTTGCATAATCTGGAACTTCAACTCGCTTAGCGTTCTCACCTGTGAAAATAACAGGTTCTTCCCCCTCTAACTGCTGCCATTCAAAGCTCATTTGATCTGCATACACGTCGAAGCTTTCGACATATTCGCGTGATGTTTCAAAGAGAGAACGCGTAACCTCCATGGCAAGGTTAGAGTCACGAAGTCGGAATATGGCAGATTCGACTGCAAAAGGTGAGCCGTATTTTGCAGCAAGCTTGTCGGCAATTTGTCCAGAACCCAAGCACGAGACGAATTCTGCTTCCTTGCCGGCAAGTGCGAGCAATGGACTAACTGCATGCGTTGCATAATGCATGGGTGGAAGTCCTTCCCAGTAGCCAGGCCAGCCTGACATCTCTTGTTGATGAGCTCCGCGTAGAAACTGAATCCGCCCAAGTTGGCCGCTGTCACGCAAAGCTTTCACATATAGAAATTCGCGGGTGTAAACGCAGGTTTCCATCATCATATAATTTTTCCCAGACAGCTGTTGGGCTTCAATAATTCGCCTGCAATCTTCAACAGTCGTCGCCATAGGGACCGTACAAGCTACATGCTTGCCTGCCACCAATGCTGCAATGCTCTGCTCGGCATGGTTAGGGATCGGAGAATTAATATGCACGGCATCAATGTTGTCATCCTTCAGCATTTCATCAAAACTGGAATACCTAACTTCAATACCGAAATGGTCACCTATCTGATTCAATTTATCCGTTGTTCTTTGACAGATGGCGTACATTTCCGCATAGGGATGATTTTGATAGATTGGAATAAATTCTGACCCAAAGCCTAAACCGACAATAGCGACTCGTATTTTTGAAGACACAGTTGGATCCTCCTGTCATATTCCGTTTATAGCTTGACTTTAGACCAAAAAACAAAAGAAGTCGATGAGATAATTTGCTTTTTAAAATGAGATTTTTCACCTATCTTTCCTAGTTGTAAATAGTGAAATATAACCATATATTAATAAGTAGTGTGAAAAAGGGGTTGTTTACTAATGAGTTTATTCACATCAGGATTGGGCGGAAATGTATCCATAACGAATCCACAGCAAAAACAGGTCGCTCTATTAATTGAAACCTCGAATGGGTACGCTCGTGGACTTCTCAGCGGGATAAACACCTATTTGCGTGAAAATCGTCCTTGGTCGATATTTCTCAGTGAATATAGCCGAAATAACACCGATTTGACTTGGCTGCGTGAGTGGCAGGGAGATGGCATTATCGCCCGTATAGAAAACGAGCAAACCGCTCGGTTTATTAAGGACGCGGGTCTTCCAACCGTAGATCTCAGTGCCTCAAGAATGATTCCGAGCCTTCCTTATGTAGAGACGAATGATCAATCCATTGCCCAATTGGCTGCAGAGCATTTTCTCGAACGTGGATTTAAACATATAGGGTTTTATGGGGACTCTCGTTTTCGATGGTCGAACTTACGATGCACCTATTTGGCAGCATATCTTGCGGAGAGAGGTCATTATTGCCATATGTATGAAGCCTCTGAAAATCTATTAAGTGGAAAATCATGGAAGACAGAAAGAGACAAGCTGGTCCAATGGTTGTATGACCTACCCAAGCCGATAGGGATCATGGCGTGCTATGACATTTGCGGCCAACAGCTTCTCGAGGCTTGCCGGATTGCTCAGATTGCCGTTCCTGATGAAGTGGCTGTCCTAGGTGTGGATGACGATGAGCTCTTGTGCGAATTATCCAATCCTCCCTTATCCAGCATCAAAACGAATGCCGTCAAAACAGGCTACCAAGCAGCGGAGTTACTCGAGCGTATGATGTCAGGCGAAGTAATAGGGGCACAAATGCACTTGATTGAACCCTTAAATGTTCATGTCCGATTGTCAACAGATGTTCTTGCTATAGAGGACAAAATGGTATCCGATGCCGTCCGTTTTATTCGCAATCATGCCTATGATGATATTCAAGTTCAAGATATTCTCGAACAACTCAAGGTTTCGCGCCGTATATTGGAAAGCCGATTTCAGAAAGCATTGGGTCGCACACCACATGATGAAATCATAAATGTAAAACTAAAGCTTGTAAAAAAACTACTCCTAGATACTAAACTTTCCTTAGCTGTCATCGCCGAACGCATCGGCTTTAAACATACAGAATATATGAGTGTAGTCTTTAAGAGAGCGACTGGGATCAGGCCTGGGCAGTTTCGGCAGCAGAATAAACATCGAATTCAAGATTTGTAGACAAAAGTGCCACTCTCATTGCAATCGCGTGGGAGGGGCACTTTTTTACATTGTAGAAAAGAATTAATTAATTTCCGCCAGCTCCGGAATAACGACGACTTTCTTCAATTGCTGAGATTCCATACCCGCAAGGATGGTCTGAAGCGCTCTATAACCATCCACTCCGGTAATGTCATGGCCGTTGCCAGACAGAATACCATCGACAAAATGATGAATAACGCCCGAATTATGCTGTTCCCCAGTCTTATTGGTTTGCAATGCCCCGACTTCATGGTAATCCTTCGTACCGTCTGAGTATTCAACGATTACCCCGAAACGGTCATCGGTTCCGATTTTCAATGTACCTTCTTCGCAGTATAACGTAGTGGCGTTAATTTCGTTTGCATAATTGGTCCAGCTGGCTGTTAACGAGCCTACGGTTCCGCTTGCTGTTTTCAATAATATCATCGAGTGATCATCCACGTTCGTAGGTTTATGCAGCGTCGAGCAAAATGCCGTGACTTCCGTGAACCTGTCTTCCAACAGCCAGTGGATCAAATCCGCTTTATGGATGCCTAAATCGCCTAATGCGCCGGAAAAGGCATGCTCCTGGTTGAAAAACCAGCTGGTTTTGCCATCTATGCTCCAATGTTCGGGTCCAGAGTGAGCAAATATCGTACTAAAGCTTAACACCTTGCCTAATTTTCCGGATTGTAAAATGTCTTTTGCTTTGCTGTGTACTGGCATAAACCTTTGATTGTGGCCGACCATCAAAAATACATTCTGTTCTTTGGCCGTGCGAATCATAGCTTCCGCTTCTTTCAGAGAGGTGGCCATCGGCTTTTCGACCAGTACGTGAATGCCCAATTCCATGGCTTCAATGGACACGGAGCTGTGAAGATGATTCGGCGTACAGACGGAAACAGCGTCAATCCCGCCACTCTGCAGCAGTTGTTGATGTGTTTCGTAGGCATTCGGTATACCAAACTGTCTAGCAACTTCTTGTGCGCGTTCCAAATTAGGATCACATACAGCTACAATGACTACATCCTTATGTGCTAGGTACTCAGGCAAATGGCGGCGCTGTAAAATGGCCCCACATCCAATTAGTCCTACCCTCAATTGTGATTTCACAATTCGCTTCCTCCCATTAATTTCGTCCAATCAAACAGAACGCCCATGGCAGAACTACGGTTTTGCACCAATGAATCGTACACCTGCGGGGCTTCTGATGGCGAATAATGATGGGTATTCAAAGGTAACACGTCCATTCGTCCCTGCGCGATATAACTTAAAAATAAAGCGGCCATTTCGGGATGATTCCAACCGTTGTAATTCATTTGGGCGTGGATGCCCAGAATGGAAACGGAATTGGACACAACATTTCGGCCCATTCCCTGTTCAGAAGGCGTTGCTGTATCTCCCAGCAAAATAACTCGTCCCAAAGGTTTAACGAGCCGAGTGGCTTGGGCTAGAACAGCCGGATGTCCGGTAATATCGAAGATAACATCCAGCATTCTGCCATCCGTTTTATGGTTGATTTCTTCATGTGCTTTTCCCGCATCCATGGGCAGCAGATGAATGCCCGGTCGTTCGTGAACCAGTTGCAAACGGCTCTCAGCAGGATCGATGGCGAAAATCTCTTTGACCCCAGATAGATATAAATATTGGGTAACCAACTGTCCAAGAAGTCCAAGACCGATGACGCCTACAGTTTCCCCTAGCTGGAGCTCTGCTCTTCTTACACCAAGCTGTGTTGTTTTGGAAAGGTTGATCCATACGCCTTGCTCGGCGCTGATATGCTGGGGAAGAAGATAGGCATGCTTGGCATCTGTTTTAAAATATTGCGAATGCGAATTCTCGACAAATACGCGATCCCCTTTTTGTATCCCCTTAACTTCTGGGCCAATTTCTAGCACTTCAGCCACCATACAATAACCGGGATAGAAAGGATACTTAACCCAGTCCGACCAGTTGGTATCGGGGTCAAATACACCTCTAAGGCATTGAAGCTCTGTCCCTGTACTAATCAGGGAGCATAGAGCGGCACATAAAATTTCGGTCTGACCGAGTGCAGGATCGAACGTTTCTTTTCGGACCTCAACCTTTTGTTTTTCTGTGAAAACGATACGCAGTGTTTCCATTTCCCTACCTCCTCGAACGGGTTTCATTTCCCCTCGAGAATAGTGTATAGGTATCGGAATTACAAAAATAGAGCACAACTTTGCTGAAGTTTAACACTTATACAGGTCGTTCATCTGGAAGTATTTTCAAATATTTTTATCAAACAAACGCTTGTATTGAACGGGAGAAATGCCTGTGTATTTCTTGAAAAGGCGGGTAAAGGTTTGGAAGTCGTTAAATCCAAGGGTGCTGCTGATTTCGGTAATGTTCATTTGTTGCATTTCCAAAAGCGATTTTGCTTTTGCGATTTTCATTTCCCGATGCAGAAGGATCGGTGATTTGCCGAACATCTCTTTGAAGTGGTTGCTTACGTAGGTTGGGTTCATATGTAAATCCTTGGCTAATTCCGATAAGGAAAGCGAAGCCTCGGGCTGGGTTACAATCTTCAATAAGATGGACAAAAAGCTGTGAGACTGCTGTCTCAAATCCGTGATATTCGTACTTCCCAAAGCATTGTCCAATAACAAATAAAGCAATTCAAGAGATTTTGCTTTTTGCAAAATGATGTTAGGGATATGGCCTTCCCTTGTGGTGGAGAGAATGAATTCGTCGAATACGGCTTCGAATTTTTTGTGATTTTTCAGCGGATAGATATATGGGATTTGTAAAAACGGCAGCACATCGATCACATTCTGAATCTTGTAAGTAAAATGCCACCAGAGAAACTCGGTTTCCTCATCGCTATCTTTATATTGGTCGTGTTCCAGAAAAGTAGGAATAAAAATGACGGAGCCCGGTTCAATCGCATAGATCTTGTCCTGAACCCTGAGTTTGGCCGAGCCTTTTCTCACATAGGTCATCATGTAATACTCTTGAAATACACGGTTCCGGTAGTTCATCTCGCGACGTCGATGGATATCAAACTTTAACACTTTTAACTCAGCTGTTTCCAGCAGAGATGAGAGCATATCATTCTTCATGCTAGTCAACCCCTATCTTGTAGTTAATTATATCATAATCATTGGTTCTTATTTGGTACTTATCTAAAACTATTTGCAGAAAATAAGGACGAAATGCTTATGAAAAAAGTTTGACAGTCCTTTTACTATCGCTTAACATGAATAATATGATCCAGATAAATACCAATGAAGAAAGGAGGGAAGAGATGAAAGCAGTTATTTCCTTGAAAGGTAAGGTTGAAGTCTTAGACATTGAAGAACCTTCTGTTGAAACGAACCATGTACGTGTTGAAACCTGCTATTCCGCAATTAGTTCGGGCACAGAGCTGCTGCTGAAAAACCTGATGACCGATACTCCCATTCAACTTGGTTACAGTGCGATGGGAATTGTGCGGGAAATTGGGGAAGGCGTATCCCATGTGAAGGTAGGGCAGAGAGTTGCTTGTTACGGCTCTCCTTATGTTAAACATGCGGAATTCTTAGTGGTTCCTAAGCATTTAGTTGTTCCGCTTCCAGATGAATGCAGCTCCAAAGAAGCATCCTTCGTCGGACTCGGTGCGATCGCCATTCATGCGCTGCGGCAAGCGGATTTGCGTTTTGGAGAATCGGTTGTCGTGGTTGGACTAGGTATACTGGGACAAATCGTATGTCGGATTGCAGACGTTTCCGGCAGCCGGGTAATCGGGCTTGATTTGTTGGCGGAACGCTGCGCCAAGCTTTCGGAAGCCTGTGACGTACAAGTATGCGACAATGTACAGGATGTTAATCGCACTATCGATTCGTTTCAACCGCATGAAGGTGTTGATGCGGTCGTCATCTGCGCCAATGGTGCCAATTCCGGCATTATTGATCAGGCCCTTCGCTGGATTCGCGACAGAGGGAAAATCGTCATTGTCGGCGATGTGAAGATGGACTTCGATCGGGAGCTGATGTTTGCCAAAGAGGCACAGGTGCTCATCTCACGAGCTGGTGGTCCTGGGCGATATCATGACAGCTACGAAAGCAAGGGCGTCGACTATCCCATCGGTTACGTACGTTGGACAGAAGGTCGCAACATGGCGGAATTTATTCGTTTACTTGCGGAACGACGGATTTCCATCCAAACACTTATCACGCATGAGATGTCTTTACCCTCAATGACAGTGGCTTACGAATTGCTTCGCGAATCTCCACGAGACGTATTAGGCGTTCTCATTGATTACGGGAAGGAGCAAGGAGGGGAAGCTGAGAAACAAGTAAGTGCTGTACCTGTATCTCTTGAAATGTTGTAATCACTGCTGTTCGTATACGATCCCCAAAGAAACGCTCGAAGCCAATATTGTGCAAGTTGTTCAATGCCATTCATTGTTGATGCGTACCTCGTTTTCCTTCATCAAAGCCTACCAGTCCATGAGAGTATGATAGATATTTCTAGCCATTTTTCATTTGAAAATAGCGTTGTCATGCTCCATGACTGGTCAGGCTACGACTTATTCTCATTAGTTCGTTTATACACGAAATGTAAGCGATTTCACAAAACATCAATCTCGCTTATCACCACACCCACTACCGAATCAGGTAGAATTTTGAAGAAGGATGATGAAAATGGCTATATCCATGGTTGGTAGAAGTACGTTTTCCAAATGGTTGTTGGGATTGTTAGCTTTGCTATGCTTAGCTTTTTACTTGCCCTCCAACGTACAAGCCGCTGAGGCGGCGGAGATCATTCCGGTGCCCAACTCCGGATTCGAGCAAGATTTGGTATCAGGGAAGATTCCGAGTTGGGGTTATTTTTCTGCCGGTATACCTTCAGGGCTCTCATTGTCAGAAACGACTAAAATCGCTGGCAATAGAAGCTTGAAGATGGAGAGAACTGGAGCAGTAGCAGGAGCACTTGGAGCGGAAAGCGTAAAGTTGGCCGTAACGCCCGGAAAATCTTATGAGGCAGCAGTCAAGTTGTATATCGAAAACTTTACAGGAACGCCTGCTCTTTGGATTCGCTGGCATGACGCAGCGGGAAAACCTTTGAACAAACAGGCGACTTATAACATCTCCGCGCCTCCGTTAAACAAATGGCTGGACATTCGAGCCCAAGGTATTGCTCCGGCGGATGCTGCCTTTGCAACGGTCTTCGTGTATGCGTCATCGGGTACGACCATGACGGCCTACGTAGACGAGGCCCAGTTTTACCGCGTGGCCGATACAATTGCCGTGATCAATCCCGGATTTGAAGATCCTACTTCCGGAGCAACTATTCCTGGTTGGGGGTTGTTCTCAGGTACGCCCGCAAGCTCAGTGTCGATAAGTAAGGCGGTGCAGAACAGTGGGTTGTCTAGTCTGCTGATTGATGACACTTATACGGACAAAGCTGTTGGGCTGGGCACCCAAGCGATCAGTGTGAAAGAAGACGGCATATATGAAGCGAAAGCCAGCGTTTACTTAGTATCCGGAGGAGGCGTAAGCATTTATATCAAATTTTATAATGCATCAGGCAAAGAAATTGGAACATCCTCCGTTTCACATGGTTCACCGCTCAATACATGGAAGCAAATCAAAATAGAGGGCATAGCTCCGGATAACGCGGCCACAGCGCAGGTTCTATTGTATTCCGGCGTAGCGACTCTCAGTAAAGCCTATTTTGACGATGTTTCATTTACTTATAAAGGTGACGCACTTAAATTACCATTTAAGTATGGCAATCCTGTCGACTTGGGTAAACCGACGATCACGGCGTTGACTCAGGGGGGAACGATAGGCAACAATGAGGTTTATTTTGTAGCTAACGGCAATCCAGGGACTTTTTATGCCGTCGATGCCGCTACAGGGAAAATCAACTTCTCCCAGGCTGTCCCCGGCACAACACAAACTTGGGCAGTTACGGTCGGATCGGATAAGAACGTCTATTTTGCCGCTTCGCAAAATCGTGGTTTCTGGAAGTACGATCCGATCCAAAAAGTGATTACTTCGGTGGGTAACGGAAATCCTTCCGACAACTTTGTGTGGGATCTGGATGCGAGCTCCGATGGCCTCATATATGGCGGCACATCTCCGAATGCCAAAGTATTTAGCTACAAAACTAGAACGAATGAGTTTGTTGATCTTGGCAGAATGCATGCAACCGAGCAATATGCCCGGGGGGTCGGGGTTTCCGATCGATACCTGTATACGGGAATAGGTTCGTTAAAGCATTTGATGCGTATGGACCGGATTACCGGGGAACGCACAGAGATCACGCTTTCATTTACTGGGAAAACCGACTTCGTGCACAACATATGGCCCTACAACGGACTCGTATATATTGTACACGGAACCTCGCTTTCCATCATGGACGAACAGACACTGGATGAGAAATTGCGTATATCGAATAACTCCCCAGAGGCGTTTGACGGTTACCTATCTCCTCCGTCACCTTATAATTCTGATCTGATCTATTATCGAAATAAAAATTCAAGAGATCTGTGGACTTATAATGTCTCGACGAATACGGTGCAGCCCGTAACGCCGCAGGTGAAGCTGCTGGAATATGGGACGAAAGCGATCAATTGGATTACATTGCCGGATAGCGGCGACAAAGTGTTGGCTACTTTATATGAGAATGGATACTATACGCTTTACAACCCGCAAGATAATTCTTTGCAGACCTCCTTAATAGCTATAGTAAAGGATGGCGTCGATGTTCAAAGTCTGGCGGCAGGGCCTGACGGCAAGCTATATCTCGGCGGTTTCATTGATGGAATGACCTTATTCAATCAGTCAACGCAGAGCTTGGAGAGACAAATGTCTAACCCGTATTCTCCGCACCAAATTGAGGAAATCGGCTTTTTGAACGGCAAGACCTATTTCGGCAATTACGGCGGGGCGCGCATTAACCGCTTCGACGCAAGTCTGCCCTATGAATACGGGGAAACGGTTGCACATAATCCCGGCCTCGTTTATACAATCCCGAATTTTCAAGACCGACCCTATGCGTTCGCTTCCGGTGATAACAAGCTCTTTATTGGAACGATACCAGGTTACGGGGAACTGGGGGGCAGCTTAACGACCTACGATGACACAACTAAATTATGGAGCTCAACCCGAAATGTTGTGCAGAATCAAAGCATCATTGCTCTCGCTTATAAGAATGGCATTGTTTACGGAGGCACGTCGGTAGAAGGAGGCCTCGGTTCCACCAGGACGGCTGCAACAGCCAAGCTGTTCAAATGGAACGCGGGAACAAACACCAAGTTGGATGAGTTTGTACCCGCTATCCCGGGCATCTCATCGTTCAAATTGCTCGGCGGTCTGTCTTTTGGACCTGATGGACTACTTTGGGGCGGAGCATGGGGAATTGATACTGAGGGTGTGGACATATTCGCAGTCTATGCGCTGAATCCCGACACCAACGCGGTTGTTAAGAACAAGTTGGTTTACCCGGGGGCAAAAGGCGGCAGTCAATGGAGAGGCTTTTATTTACGCTGGGGGCAAGATGGTTTGCTGTATACGACCATAGCGCGCAACGTAACCGTATTCGATCTTGTCACTCTGAAATACCGTAAACTTACGGAAACGCAATCGAATCTGTTGGACCTGGGAGTCGACGGAAGCATTTACTATACTTCGGGACCGACGCTGTTTAAACTACAAGCTCCTTTGGCTCAAGCTTCTATATCAATGGCTAAGGTTACGCTGGATCAGGGGCAAAGTGAGCCGATTATCAGTTCCGGCGTTCTGGAGAACGGACTGCCGGCCATCTTGGCAGGGGGTACCACTTCCTTCACAAGCAGCGATCCGACTGTTCTGTCCGTTGTTTATGGAGAGGTTAAAGCGCTCAAAGCGGGAACGGCGAACGTTTATGCTGATATTACTTTAGGTGGATCGACAATTAGAACGAACACGATCGAAGTTACCGTTTATCAAGGCACTTCGTTAACTGTGAATACAGTAACAGAAGCCACTTACAGCGATACGGCGACTTTAAGTGCGACGTTGACAGATCTTCAAGGGCAGCCGTTTGCTAACCGTTCCGTACAATTCTCCGTGGACGGGGTAACGATAGGCAGTGCCTCGACGAATGCGCAAGGCGTTGCGGTGTTGTCATATGTAGTTACACAAGGCGCGACGACAAATATGGAAGAGGCTGTTTATGAAGTGCGGGCTGTCTTCGAGCGGGATGACGTCACGCATACTGGAACGAGCGAAGGGAAAGGCAGCATAACTGTAAAGCGTGAAACGGCGTCAGTCGCTTATACAGGCACTACATCTGCTTCGGTTGAGACGGTGAAACTAGCAGCTCATGTGTCTCAGCAGGAAGATGGAGAATTGGGGTCTATAGCTGGGCTGCCAATCCAATTTACGATTTCACAAATGAATCCGGATGGATCACTCGCGCCATTTTCCGCTCCTGCGCTACAGGTTGTATACCAGACAGATGTCACAGGAAATGTTTATATGAATCAGCAGCTTCCAGCAGGATTATATCAGGTGAAGACAGAGTTGTTGATGAATAGCAGGTATGCGAAAGCGGAGTCGAACGTGACTCTTGCTGTATACGGCTCCAGCGAAGAAGAGGTGGAAGCAGAGGGATGGTTTGCCATTACCGAGGGTAATACGGCGATTGGCAGCAAAGCTAAGAAAGTACACATCGAAGCCGAATGGGAAATGGATGAAAAAGCAAAGCTTCCAAAAGGGAAATTGAAGATTCATGCAGAGCCAAAAGGATTAAAGTTGGAATTGAAAACGGCTCAATGGTTGGTTGTAACATCGAATAGTGTTTATATACAGGGCCAGGCAATGGACGATGACGGAATATCCTATATGGTAAGGCTTATGATAGGAAAACAACAGGAAGTCGTTTCACTGCAAATTTGGCAGGGTCTGAATGCTCAAGGTGCGCCGTTCTATCAATCATTGGGGCAGAAATGGTCTGGCAATATCAAACTTAAATGATTACAACTGATGGTGTTAGGCAATAACTGTGAGCTTTATTACAGGACCAGCGGAACCAAGCTTTACAAATTGCCGATATCGCAATAACAATCTTAGGAAATGAACGAGGTTGTCCCAAGCTTCACTTACGGGCACAAAAAACAAAAAAATGAGGTGGCAAGGTTATTCCTGCCATCTCATTTTTTATTTTCTGTTGATTGCAATGCAAAAGTCGCCCGCCTCATGTTAGCTGAACGTTGATTCGTTATTTTGGTGAATCTATCCTAGAGGCTATTCTCCAACTGTCGACAAACCGTCTCGAAGTCATCGAGCCGTGCCCAGTAAAGCTTGAGAATGTGACGCATGGTTTCCAGTTCGTGGAAAGTAACATTCATGTCGGTGTAGAAACTAAATGTCGGGATGATGTCCCGGTACATGAAGAACCGGGAAGGCCGCGCCAACGTCTCTTCCCCGATCCACTCAGCCGCCGTTTTGACGCTAGGAATGGTAAGGGTCGTTTTGCGAATATGCAGCTGTGTTTCGTTCGAAACGAGAAAATCGAGCATGGTTTGGGCTGCTTCCTTGTGCTTGCTCGACTTAATGACTGCAAGACCAATGATTAAGAGCTGCGTCTTCGCTTCCAACGAATAGGGAAGAGGTGCGATGTCATAGGCGAATTCAGCATTACGCAAATGGTTCAAGCTGTAGTAGCTGGTCACAATCATGGACGTCTTTTGCTGCAAGAAAAATCGTTCGGCATCAGAGTCATTCTCCGACATATAGACGGTGTCTGGGTTCATTCCTTCAAACAGCCCAAGGCTTGTTTGCATGGCTTTTCGAAAATTTTCATTGTTGAAAATCAACTTACCGTGTTGATCTCGTTCAAAAACGACCTTGTTTTGCAATAAAAAGAGCGGCCACCGATTGATGGATTGCAGGTGAAACAAGATGCCGATGCGGTCATGCTTTTGCGTTAAGGCTAGCGCTGCTGTCTGTACATCGTTCCAACGCCAACTGCTATCCGGCTCAGGCCATGCTGCTTCCTTGAAATGATCTCGGTTGTAACACAAGACGATCGGTGAAAATATAAACGGCTGCACGTACAAATGACTGTCTTTGGTGAACGGTCCCGACAGAAAGGTATACGTGCCATTCTTTCGTTCAAGCGGCTCCAAGATATCCGAAACTGCTCCAGTTTGAGTAACCGTTTCGTAGTTTTGCGTATTTAAAGTGATAAGGTCAAGCGCATCTCTTTCCATGGCGTCTTTCGCGTTCTGAGAAAAGTACGAGTTCGAAAGAGGAATCATTTGGACGGCAATATGCGAATGCTGCTGTTGAAACTTTTCGACCAGTTCCAATAAATTAGCTTCAAGGGCGAGAGTAGGATAATAACCGAATTTCAGGGTAAGCTTTTCGTTCCGACCCGTCCCAACAACGCGCGTCCCGATTCGCGGCGCTTTTTCGATCATTTCCTGATCGAGTAGTGCTTCCAGTCCTTTGCGAACCGAGTTTTTACTAAGCTGAAACTGTTCAGCAAGAGTTAATTCGGAAGGTAAAAAGTCACCGGGCTGAAGTTTTCCGGCTACGATGTCATTGCGTAATGTCGTGACCATATCTTCCAGTCGGGTTCGGAAGGTTGATCGTTTGGGTTTACCCGCCATTTATTTAAGAACCTCCGGGCCATTCAATGTTGGTATCTATCTGGGTTATATTATAGTATGCCAAGCTGATCCGACACAAGGTTCATAATCATGCTGTCATAGTTTTTTTAAAACTAAATGTCGGATTGCATAAGATTCCATAGTTTTTTCCTTATCATTTAAAATACATCAATGTTAATTTACATAACAAATAGTTTACATCAATAATGATTCTTCGAAGGGGGGGTTCCATTGATCTCATTTCGTCAAGTAGAGAAGCATTACGGCGATTTTCATGTGCTCAAAGGAATTGATCTTCAGATCAAGCAGGGTGAAGTCGTTGTCGTTGTAGGTCCGTCAGGTTCGGGCAAGAGTACGCTGCTAAGGTGTATCAACCGGCTGGAAACCATCACAAGCGGTGAGCTAATCGTGAATGAGTACAAGGTCAGCGATAAGAAGATGGATATGAACAAGCTGCGCCGAGATATCGGCATGGTATTCCAACATTTCAATCTATACCCGCATAAGAAAGTGATCGATAACATTACGCTTGCTCCGATGAAGGTGCATGGTATGGCTAAGAAAGAAGCCGAAGAGATCGCAATGTATTTTCTGGATAAGGTTGGGATTCAGGATAAGGCGCACAGTTTTCCTTCCCAGTTATCCGGGGGACAGCAGCAGCGTGTGGCTATTGCGAGGGGACTGGCGATGAAGCCGAAAATTATGTTATTTGATGAGCCCACATCAGCCTTGGATCCAGAAATGGTCGGAGAGGTGCTTGATGTAATGAAGGCGCTTGCAAACGAAGGAATGACGATGGTTGTGGTTACACACGAGATGGGCTTTGCCCGTGAAGTAGCCAATCGCGTTGTTTTTATGGACAAAGGTCAGATTGTAGAAGAGTCACCTCCCGAGGAATTCTTCGTCAACCCGCGTGAAGAAAGAGCGAAATTATTTCTGAATCGAGTACTTAACCATTAATAAGGAGATGAACAAAACCATGATGTCAAAAAAGTGGAATTTCATGTTTATGTTAATTACGATATTCGCATTGGCGGGTTGTGCCTCTAACGGCACAAAAGGAGGCGCATCAAGCACTCCGGCTAGCTCTACGGCAGCAAGCAGCGCCCCGAGCACTGCGAAGCCAGCAGGTGGAGCGTCCGTCCTGGATGAGATCAAAAGCAGAGGCAAAGTTGTCGTTGGTGTGAAGTTTGATACCAAGCTATTCGGTTTGAAAAACCCAACTGGCGGCGAAGTTGAAGGCTTCGACATCGACATTGCGAAAGCATTAGCGAAAGAAATTCTCGGCGATGAGAAGAAAATTGAGTTAAAAGAAGTAACGTCCAAGACGCGCATTCCAATGCTCGACAACAAAGAGATTGATATGATTGTTGCGACGATGACGATTACCGAAGAGCGGAAGAAGCAAGTTGAGTTTTCTAATGTTTATTTTAAAGCAGGACAGTCTTTGCTCGTTAAGAAAGGCAGCCCTATTAAGAGTGTAGCGGATGTTAAAAAAGGAACGAAAGTATTGGCTGTGAAAGGCGCTACTTCCGTTGCGAATATTAAAGCGAAATCCCCAGATGCCACCATACTTGAGTTTGATAATTACCAAGATGCTTTCAGTGCCCTGAAAGCGGGTCAAGGGGATACGTTGACCACAGATAATGCCATCCTCTATGGCATGATGGTACAGGATAAGAATTTCGAAGTAGTTGGTGAACCGTTCACGGATGAGCCTTATGGTATCGCAATAAAGAAAGGCGAGACTGCTCTTACAACTGCTGTGAATGATGGACTGAAGAAGTTGGAGTCCAGCGGTGAATACGCGAAAATCTACGAGAAATGGATTGGCAAAGCGCCAACCAAATAAGAGTAACAAGAATAAAAGAAGAGATGGGTGGCAGCTGCTGCCCATCTTCTGTCTATGAGGGGGGAGCGCATGCCGGATTTCTCGATTTTTACCGATTATTTTGATATCTACATGAAGGGCTTCTTCAACACGATCATTGCCAGCGTTATTGCGTTAATTGGCAGCTTTGTGCTGGGTACGGTCATTGCTATTTTTCGTATCGGATCGGTGAAACCGCTGCAATGGATAGGGACTGCCTACGTAGAGTTCATTCGAAACATACCGCTCTTGCTTGTTGTATTCGTGTTCTTCTATGGGCTGCCGTCCATGGGTATTACCCTTAGCGGATTCGTATGCGGGACCTTAGGCCTTACGGTGTACACCGCATCTTTTATCGCAGAAGCGATCCGTGCCGGTATTATGTCGGTGCCCAAAGGTCAATCTGAGGCAGCACAATCCTCGGGACTGACCTATTTCCAAACGATGTGGCATATCGTCCTTCCGCAAGCGATCAAAATTGTCATACCGCCGCTTAGCAACCAATTTATTAACCTCGTTAAGAACTCGTCCGTACTTGGCGTATTCGCTGGTTTTGACCTCATGTATTTCGGGGATCAGGTCGCAAGTGAGACCTATGCTACGTTCGATACCTATATCTTCGTTGCTGTGCTTTATTTAATACTCACGCTGCCGCTAAGTTACATGGCCTTACGCCTAGAACGTAAATTAGCTCGTACGGACTGACTTTAGGGGGAGGTGAACGAATGGATATCATGCATGCTTTCTCAGCTGATAACGTAAGGTTTGTATTTGAGGGCTTCTATATGACGCTTAAAGTCGCTGCGATCTCAATTGTATTGAGCTTTATCGTGGGGTGTGTTATCGGTACAATTCGGTATACGAAGCTGCCGGTTGTTTCACCGATTCTGGCCATAGCAGTCGAGCTCATTCGCAATTTACCGCTGTTGTTAATCATATTTTTCGCAAGGTTTGCCTTACCGGATATCGGAATTAAACTCGGACCCATGAATGCAACGATCTTGGCATTGACGTTATTTGAAGGCGCGATGATTGCGGAGATTGTGCGAAGCGGCCTGAATTCCATCGATAAAGGGCAGATTGAAGCCGCTAGATCTTCAGGACTAGGCTATGTGCAAACACTTTGGCATATTGTTTTACCTCAGGGGCTGCGCCGAATGATGCCGCCACTCGTGAGTCAATTTATATCCCTGTTAAAAGATACGTCTCTGGCGATTGTTATTTCCTTGCCTGAACTGATGCACCATGCGAAAATAGTAATTGGACAAAACTACAGTTATACCATTCCTATTCTATTTTTAGTGGCTATTCTGTATTTCGCTGTGAATTATGCGCTATCATTAGCAGCCCGCAGGATGGAATCAAGATTGGTATAAAGAGGAATATAACATCCAGAAGGAGTCTTGGCATCATGTTACATGTAAGTTGGGAAATGATGATATTCATCATCATCGGTGGTTTTGTAGCGGCTTATGTAGATTCTGTCGTTGGTGGAGGGGGGCTGATCGCTCTTCCGGTTCTGCTGGCAACGGGGTTACCCCCGGCTATCGCACTAGGAACGAACAAATTGGCGGGCACCATGTCTTCTCTGACGAGCACAATTTCTTTCATGCGGTCCGGGAATGTCGATCTGAAAGCCGTACGCGGTTTGTTCTTTTTGTCCCTCTTAGGAGCTGTATGCGGAACGATGGTGCTGCGGCAAATTCCATCTGATTTCTTAAAGCCGTTGGTTGTTGTTATGCTTATATTGATCACCATCTATACCATTTTTCGCAAAAATTGGGGGGATCTTTCTACCTTCCGCCAATTCTCAACGAAAACAGCGATGTTAATGGGGTTCGCAGCATTTGGTTTAGGTTTTTATGATGGTTTCTTCGGGCCGGGGACCGGTTCCTTTCTTATTTTCGTATTTCTGATGTTAGGATTCGATTTCGTCAAAGCAGCTGGTAATTCTAAGGTACTAAATTTCGGGAGCAACGTGGCTAGCTTGGCTACTTTCATGGTTCTAGGATCCATTAATTATGGGATTGGCATCCCGATGGGAATAGCCATGGTTTGTGGATCTTTGCTGGGCTCACGCATGGCGATCCGCAAAGGCTCAGCGTACGTTCGACCGCTATTTCTTACCGTTTGTATAATCCTTATTGGTAAACAGATATGGGATATCTTGTAGGGGGTGAAAGGCTGGGACGCTTAAAGAACGAAGGGCTGCAAATGATTCTCGTTGCTATTGTGACGGCCATAGCCGGAGAGTTTAAGATCACACCTTTCAGTGGCGAAATGTTTCGGATTGGACTTGGCAGCAGTGCTTTTCTACTCAGTTTGCTTTTGATGAAGCATCTGCCTTATGTCTATACAGGTATCATTACCGGAATCACAGTCCTGCTATTTCGGACTTTGGAGGACGGTATCCTATTACAAGGAGCCATGTCTTTCAGTGCGAGCGCGCAAACGCATTTATCAGCCGCCTTTTATTATATGACCTTTGCGATTGCCATGAGCTTCATTAAACGGAATTGGGACCAATTCCACCCTTTTGTTCTGGGGTTGTTCTTATCGGTTATTGATCTTATGTCCAATGAGATTGAATTGTTGGCGCGCAGCTTGATTTTCCATTCAACGAATATGTTTTCAGAGCAATTAGTGTATATCACAGTTACCGCTGTCGTGCGGAGCTACTTCGTCGTTGGTATCTACAACAGTGTGACCATTAATCAGATGCGAGTTCTGCATAATGAGCAGCAGAAGCGTATGGAGCAGATGTTAAATACGAATAGCGGTTTATATGGCGAAGTATTTTACTTGCGGAAGTCGATGGATACGATTGAGCAAATAACAGCCAAGAGCCACAATTTATATGAAAAAATCAATGGCGCGGGGCTAAAAAGCTACTCTCGTACCATTTTGGAAATTACCCAGCAAATCCATGAGGTCAAAAAAGATTCGCAACGCATCCTAGCCGGGTTGTTGAAGTTGTTCGATCGTGATTTCGCTTCCGATATGAGGCTGGGCGAAGTCGTGGAGTTCGCTATTAAATCCAACTTGGGTTATAGTGCGATGCTTGGCAAAAAGATTCAATTCAAAAGCGACATTCAAACGGACTATTGTTCGGATCAATTCCTCCCCCTTTTAACTGTCATCAATAATCTCGTGTCTAATGCCGTAGAAGCGATTGAAGATCAAGGATCGATACTCGTGAGTGCTTATGAGCAAGGTGCCGAGACCGTCATAATCGTAGCTGACAACGGTGTTGGCATTTCTGAGCAGGATAGAGATATGATTTTTGCACCTGGTTTTACGACCAAATTCAACCTGGAGGGCTTTGCCGCGACCGGAATTGGACTTTCTCATGTTCGAGATATTGTTCATTCTTTAGGTGGAGACATTCATTTACGCTCTGACGAGCCGGGTTTTCAGACCACTTTTGTGATAACTATATTGACCGATACGTTGAAAAAAGGAGCGTAGAGATCATGCTGTCATTCGGAATTGTTGACGATGATGCGGTAAGTAGACGGATGCTGCAAAAGATCATTGAAAAAGGCGGTTTAGGCGAAGTCGTTGGTACGGCTGGCAGCGGGAGCGAAGGGGAGAAGGTCCTTCTGGAAACCACACCGGATGTCGTGGTCATTGATTTATTAATGCCGGATCAAGATGGAATTGAGACCATTATTCGATTGAAGGAGCAAGGTTATCAAGGGAAATATGTGATGATATCGCAAATTGAAAATAAAGAAATGATTGGCAAGGCGTATCAAGCTGGTGTCGAATTCTATATTCAAAAGCCAATTAATAAAATTGAAGTGGAAGCGGTACTGTCCAAGGTTAATGAGCAGTGGAATATTAGCCGCTCCTTGCAGGAGATTAAAGAATCTTTAACCAAGCTAAGTTTACTGCATACAGGTCCTGAGAGTACTCGTAAAAAACGCACGGTTCGCGAAATTATGCAGCCCATTCTCATGGATATGGGGATCGTGGGGGACACCGGCAGTCGCGACTTGATGGACATAATGGAACATCTCGCACGTCATCATAAAGCGGAAGGAATTCCGCCGCTCAAGGAGCTTTATGAAACTGTGTCCAGATGCCACAAGGTAAAGGAAGCGGATGTTGAAAAAGAAGGTAAAGCCGTCGAACAGCGGATTCGCCGTACCGTCATGGCTGCATTAACCCATATCGCCAGTATCGGCTTGACGGATTACAGCAATCCGAAATTTGAGCATTATGCGCCTCTTTATTTTGAATTCCAGGATGTGCGTATGAAGATGAAAGAAATCGATGAGAACTCGAAGCCGGAGAAGGGCAAGGTCAATATTAAGAAATTTCTCCAAGTTCTCTATCTTGAAGTTACGGATAAGATGCGCGGTGAAAATTAGGGGTAGCGCAGATAAGATCAAAATTAGCGTAGATAAGAACAAAAATAGGGTAGATAAGAACAAAGTTTAGGGCAGTTTCTGGTTGCGAATTGACCGGTGGTTATGGTATTATTTTGAAATAATGAAGAAGAAGGAGGTGAAGGTAGGATGAATCGAGAGTTCGTGAACAACCGTGTGAGCCAGTTACCCATTGCGATGGCTGGCATCGTTCATGCAGCAGTCAAAGACGCGAGAAGTCTGTCCATTTATGCTCATACGGAATTACAACTCACGAAAAGACACCTACCTTAACCCTCAAACGGATAAATCCGAAAGGTCGTAGGAATTTTCCTGCGGCCTTTTTTTGTTCTTTGGTTGCGATGGATAGGGTCTTTCACAAACTAGGAGGATCCTTCATTATGTTAATAGTTAACGGTCAAAATATAAAGAAATACCATGGTGCGCAGCTGGTTCTCGAGGATGTTACTTTTGAAATTCATCAGGGAGAACGAATAGGACTTGTGGGACGCAATGGCAGCGGTAAATCGACTCTGCTGCGCCTTATATCCAAGATGGAGAAGCCCGATGAAGGGCAATTAACGGTACGAAAAGATACGCGGATCGGCTATTTAGCACAAATCCCAACGGAGTGGGAGAGCGGTACGGCGTATGATGTGCTGGCAGCGAGTTTTCAAGAGCTACTTGAATGCCGCGCCAACATGACGGAGCTGGAGCAGCGAATGTCGAGCCCCGACGTCATGAACGATGAGAAGCAGCTAGATCAGCTGCTTAAGCGGTACGCTCAGCTGCAAGAACGTTTTGAACGGGAAGGCGGATACGAGCTGGATGCAAGAATCGACCAGGTAGCGAACGGACTACGCATTGCACGGGAGTTTTACGAGCGGAGTTTTGCCTCGCTGTCCGGAGGGGAAAAGACGAAGATTGCGCTCGCATCCCAGCTGATCGGCAAACCAGACTTGCTGCTGCTGGATGAGCCGACGAATCATCTGGATTTGTTCGGCGTGGAATGGTTGGAGGAATATCTCACCCATTATGATGGTGCGTGTTTCATTGTTTCTCATGACCGCTACTTTCTGGATCGAGTAGTTACGAAGATCGTTGAACTGGAAGATGGCGAGTCTACGACCTATTTGACTTCATATTCGGGATATGTGAAGGAGAAGGAAGTCCGACTGCTTCAGCAGTTTGCTGACTATCAAGAACAGCAGAAGGTCATCAAAAAGATGAAGGAAGCGATTAAACAGCTGACGGAGTGGGGCCGAATAGGTGGGAATGAGAAGTTTTGCCGTCGGGCAGCTTCTATGCAGAAAGCACTAGACCGGATGGAAAAGCTCAAACGGCCTGTTCTTGATCCGAAGGCAGCGGAATTCGGGTTGAAGCTGGATGACCGCTCCGGTCGGAGAGTGATTCGCTTCGATGATGTGAATAAGCAGTATGGGGATAAAGTGCTGCTGAGGCGGGCAAGCGGCTTGCTGGAGTATGGCGAGAAAGTAATGCTCGTCGGGTCTAATGGTTCGGGCAAAACAACTCTGCTGAGAATGATTCTGGGTGAAGAGCAGCCTGACCAAGGGGAGCTCGAGCTAGGAGCGCGGGTCGATATTGGTTATCTGGCTCAACAAGAGTATCCCGAGGACCATAAGAAATCGGTACTGACTTACTTCTGTGAGGAAGCGAAGCTGGAAGAAGGAGAGGCTAGGGGCCGGCTTGCTGCATATTTATTTTATGGAGCAGATGTATTCAAGTCGGTTAGTTCTCTCTCCGGTGGTGAGTGGACTAGATTGCGGCTAGCACTGCTTGTGCTGCGTAAGCCTAATTTACTCATTCTCGATGAGCCCACGAATCATATGGATATAGCTTCAAGGGAAGCGTTGGAAGAGGCGCTTGAGGAGTTTCCGGGAACCGTGCTGGCTGTGACGCATGATCGTTATTTTATGAATCGGCTGTCTCGGAAAATATGGGAGCTGGATCAAGGGCGAATTACCGTTTATTTGGGCAATTTTGATGACTATAAAGAGAAGAGTGCTCAATTGTGTGGGAAAGTGGAAACATGGGCATTGGGACACGAAAGCCACAAGGTGCTAATGATGTTTCGAGGCGAGCTTCGGATGAAGCTTCGGCGGCTGGGGCCAAATCTAAGGCCGGGTCTGCGCCAAGAGAATCGGGGAGTGCGATGGCAAGAAATAATGCCGATGCTGCGCCACGAGGGAAGTCTAGAAGCTCGGTCGTGTTCACACGAGAGAGGCTAGAGAAGCAGATTGCGGATGGCGAAGCGCAGTTGAACAATCTGGACCAGCGGCTAGAGAATCTGGCGGCAGATGAACTTAGCCAACTGTGGGCGGAAAGAGAAGCGGCGCAGGAGTTGTTGGATAGGCTCTATGAGCAGTGGATGCAGATAGAGGAGCAGGAATAGAAAAAGGGGGCTGAGGCCCCCTTTTTTTTATGAGGTATGAGAATTTGTATGAAGTATAGATACGGGCACAAAGATTCTTGAATCAAATGTTTTTGAGGGACATTGGCAAATGGGATGTATGCATGCGAAATCCTCTATGGGCCTTTTTACGTGGTTCATTAAGTGAGTTAGGCAATTGAAATTGCTTATTTGTCTTAATATCGCCTGTTATGCTTGCATAGGCACGCAAAGCTTGCTTATTGTTGGCTAATGTACACAGAATGTAACGTTTTGCAGATAATAAGCATCTGCGGTAGTCTTATCTCACGAGAAGCCCCGATATTAGAATAGTTAAGGGAGATAAGCTTGCTTATTCATTCCCAGATAAATAGCTACCCGTAGTAGGAGCGATGTTTGCCAGACAGCTTATAAGAGCGAATACGTGTAGTACCGGAAGCAGGTTGTAATAGCTCCATCTGAACAAGCTTGCGCAGGAGTTTACCGGCATGGTTTCTGCTAATATGCAGCCGCTGGGAGATGGTTTTTGGCAGGAGGGGTTCACCCGTTTGTCCGGCGATTCTCAGAATTTCTTTTTCTTCCAATGATAACGCTGGATCAGCTTGTTCCTCACCAAACCAGCTGCCCATCATTTGGAGGATCAATTGCTGACATCGACGTGGCTTTTCATTCATTTCATCATAGGCGAAACGGAGTACCTTCCACCCATCCAGAATGAGATGGTTTTGACGAGTTAACTGGTCTGCAAACTGCCAACGGTTTATATCCTTATGGTGCGCTTTGTAGCCATCAATTTCTATACAAACCAAATGAGTCCCGCGAATATAAGCGAAGTCCAAATAGCGATCACCATCCTTAAAGTCCGAAATCGGATATTCGGCAGGAAGAAAATCAAATCGACCGACCGCTGGCCACCAGACCTGCTCGAGGAACAACTTCTCAGCATGACCGTGGCCATCCTGAAGACGCCTTTGAGATTCGCCTGACCTCGTCTGTAACTGCAATTGCATAAATTTCTCATAGCATGCGTCGAATAGCATATCAATACCCCCTATTGATTATAACACCTAAAAAAGACCGCTATCTCCTATTGGAGAGAGCGGTCTGTGTGCTTCACGACCCGTGATCCTATCACGATTATTTTACACGAATAGATGACTCAGTGGCAAGATTGTGGGGGGGGGAATGATTTAGGGACCTAATCGCAGACATTTCACACGCTGCGCAGGGACTCAAACCTGAATCCATTGCACAGGGACCTCGATGCGTTGCGGAACATAATGCCCGTTGAACTGCTCAAGCAGCAATTTAACAGCGGATAAGGCAATTTGCTCTTCATCTTGTAAAATGTGCGAGATTCCCGGAATCTCAGGATCATCGAAGGAAACCAACTCGATTTTCGGGTTCAAGCCTTCTTCCTGATGCAGAGCATGATGCGTGAGCCTTGCCATCTCAGCAGTTAAAGCAAAAACAGCTGTAATGTTAGGATGCTGATGCAGGAATTTAACAATATAAGCTGAAGTATCGCCATTTCTGAGGATGTCGATGGGGACATGACACCATAAGCTTTTATCAATCAAAATGTTGCCATCAATATAAGCCTTCTCAAAGCCGTGAGTCCGGTCTTCAACAGTTGTATTCGTATTATCGGGAGAGATGAGCGCGATTTGCTGATGGCCTTTGTTTAACAGGTTGGTAACCGTCTCATAAGCGCCGCCCCAATTATCGGATGTAATCCGGTAGGTTTCGATATTTCGTAAATACCGATCAATAAACACAAATGGATACTTGTCTAAGGATAAACGGAGCAAGGATTCATTATAACGCTCATCCTCCGTAGGGAAAACAATGATGCCGCGGACGCCTGGGATGTTGGTCAATTCCTGGACCGAACGGGATTCTTCGATGGAAGATTCACGTGTGATATGCAGGACAAGCTGATACCCGGCTTCCTTGACGTAATATTCGATATAGTCGACAAGTCTCTGAATGACTTTGGTTTTCATGGTAGGGATAATCAGACCAATGTAATTTTGGGAAGAAGGCGCTGAAGAACGACGCTTAGGATCCACTGTGTTCGAGTTGGGATTGATTGCCACGAATGTCCCCTTACCTTGAATACGAGTGACTAGTCCCTCGTCAACCAATACGGCTAGCGCATTCTTCACGGTTATTTTACTAACCATAAATTCATCCATAAATTCTTGCTCCGAAGGCACGCGATCTTTGGGACGAAGCTCTCCGGATATAATCTTATCTTTAATGGATTGGTAGATTTGTTTATAGAGAGGAATTTTATTCACTCGTGCATCACCTGATTCTTCATAGTCTTAGGTTTATTGTACTCAGTAAATGTGTAAAAGGGAATACATAAAAGTCTAAAAAGTATATTTATAATGTTTTAATTAAATTTTATAACCAATTGTATATATAAAATTGGGAATACCTACCAATGAAATCCGATTCAACAGGTACCAGTTATATTTCATAAAACGAAAAATTTAATATGGATTCTAAACAAACTTTTAGCCGTGGAATTTATGTTATTAAATATAATAAACATAATTTTATACTCAATTGATTATATAATTATAGGTTTTTATGTACTATAATTCGATTTGTAAAGCGCTTACACGTTAATCGACCATTTGCATGATAGTTTATATGACAATCAAAATTTCTATTTAGGGGGATTAATCGTATGAAGAGAAAGCTTCAAGTTTCTTCTGCTGCTATCTTGGCATCCATGCTTTTATTGTCAGCTTGTACATCAAACTCGGGCACGAGTAATGAGGGAACTGCAACTGCGAATCCAGCAGCTACAACCAAAAGTGATAGCGCAACCAAATCAGGTGCACCTGTTAAACTGAGCTTCTGGACGTTCAATGAGCTGCATCAGAAATTTTTTGAAAGCATGGCTGAATCATGGAATAAAACACATCCTGAACAGCCGATTCAAGTGGAAGCAACAACTTTCCCGTATGACGATAACCACAATAAACTGTTAGTGGCGCTGCAATCAGGAACGGGTGCTCCCGACATGGCTGACATTGAAATCAGTAAAATCGGCAATTTCCTAAAAGGCGATGTCCAGCTAACCGCGCTGAATGATATTGTTGAGCCGGAGAAGGCCAACCTCGTCATGTCTCGACTCGATAATTATGCGAAGGACGGCAAATTTTACGGGATCGATTACCACGTTGGGGCACAAGTCATCTATTACAACAAGGAAATTCTCGATAAAGCAGGCGTAAACGCTGACGATATTAAGACTTGGGATGATTATGAAAAAGCGGGTAAGCAAGTTCTTGAGAAAACCGGCAAGCCGATGACGACGGTCGAAACGTCGGACCAATGGTCATTCTGGCCGCTAGTTGTACAACACGGTTCGGACTTCCTAGACAAAAACGGTAACGTGACAATAGGCGACCAAGCGAATCT
Source organism: Paenibacillus germinis (assembly GCF_013141785.1). NCBI lineage: Bacteria > Bacillati > Bacillota > Bacilli > Caryophanales > Paenibacillaceae > Paenibacillus > Paenibacillus germinis. The sequence goes on along the minus strand of NZ_WHOC01000076.1, from coordinate 124,717 downwards.
AGATGTATTGACTTACCTGCAGAAGCTTGTGAAGGAGAAAGTTGCCGTGGTGGCTCCGGGCGGCTTGCACCATGCGGAAGAATACTACGGCTTCATGAATAAAGGCGGCGCAGCTTCCGTCTGGATGCCGATGTGGTACATGGGTCGCTTTACGGACTACATGCCTGATTTGAAAGGCAAAGTCATCATTAAACCGATGCCGGTATTTAAACAAGGTGAGATGCGCTCTTCCGGTATGGGGGGGACGGGTACGGTTATTACGAAGCAATCGAAGAATCAAGATGTAGCTAAGAAATTCCTTTCCTATGCGAAATTGTCCAAAGAGGGCAACATCCAGATTTGGTCACAACTCGGCTTTGACCCGATTCGCTCTGATGTTTGGAACGATCCGGCGCTGAAAGCGGACAATAAATTCACGGCTTATTTTGGCAAAAATCTGTGGGATGTTTTGATTTCTGTGAAGAGTGAAATCGCGCCTACCAATATTAAAGAGAAGACGCCGGCTGTCTCTGACTATATCAAGACGAAAACCATCTTCCAGGCGCTTAATGATTTGAAAGATCCGAAGCAAGTTCTAGACGATGCTGTGAAAAATATTAAGTAAATTGAACGCCCCGCGTTCCGTTGCTGGCTTTGCCCTAGGGACGTCCCTTCGGCAAGGCTTGCAGCGCTTCTAGAGAGGAGTGGTGATTAACGATATGAATAAATTTCTGTATTCCTCCCGGGTAGCTCCTTATGTCTTTGTTCTGCCATTTGTGTTATCGTTCCTTATTTTCTTTGCTTATCCGGTTATGACCACGATTGTCATGAGCTTTCAAGAAGTTCTGCCCGGCCAAACCCATTTCATTGGGTTAGTGAATTACCGGAATTTATGGAGCGAGTCGTTTTTCACCGCGTTGAAAAATAGCAGTCGGTATACGTTCTGGACCCTGCTGGTGCTTATTCCATTACCGCTTGTACTTGCTGTATTCCTAAATGCGAAGCTGACCAAGGCGAGTGCGTTCTTCCGTTCCGCTTTGTTTGTCCCCTCCCTCACTTCGGTTGTTGTGGCGGGAACTATATTCCGGCTTGTTTTTGGCAGCTTGGATGATTCGGTGATGAATGCTTTCCGTCATATGCTGGGCATGCCTACGATTAACTGGCTGGCCAACTCCGCGACGGGAATGCTCGTGATGGTTATTTTGGCGACTTGGCGGTTTACCGGCGTTAATATTATTTATTTCCTATCCGCGCTGCAGAGCATTCCGCATGAATTATATGAGTCAGCAGAGATTGACGGAGCTAACAAATGGGACCAATTCTGGCGAATTACCCTGCCGTTATTGAAGCCGGTAGCGATCTACGTCATTACGATTTCCATCTATGGCGGTTATTCGATGTTTACGGAAAGCTTCATTCTCTGGAACGGTAATCGTTCCCCGAATGACATTGGTCTGACGATGATCGGTCTACTTTATCGGGAAGGCATCGAGCGTAATAATTTGGGCTTCGGATCTGCAATTGGGATCACATTGCTAGGTATAACCATGATCTTAAATGTCATTCAATTGAAATTCTTCGGTTTGTTCAGAAAGGAGGATTAGGACATGCTGATACAACGACATAAGTTCCTTCAAACCTCCTTACTGCTCTTCCTGTTTGTGGTACTTGCTGCATTGGCGCTATTCCCGTTCTACAGTCTCACGTTGGCTTCGTTTAAGCCTTCCAAGGAGATGCTGCGCTACGGGCTCAATGTGAAGCTGCAGCCGGAGTTATTGTCCTTTCATAACTATGCCTTCTTATTCTCTGCATCTGCGAAGAAGTATCTGATCTGGTATAAGAACAGCGTCCTTATCTCCATTGTTTATACGGCTTGTTGTCTGCTTCTATCTTCGATGGTGGGTTATGGGCTCGCGATGTACCGATTTAGAGGAAGAAACCTTATTTTCCTCTTGGTCCTCTTGGTCATGATGGTACCTGTCGAAATTATTATGCTGCCACTTTATAAACAAATGATTGCCTTTCACTTGATCGATACTTACAGTGGTGTCATATTACCTTTTGTCGTCGCACCGCTGCCGATCTTCTTCTTCCGGCAATATGCTGCCGGGCTGCCCAAGGATTTCCTTGATGCAGGGAGAATTGACGGCTGTTCGGAGTATGGTATCTTTTTCAAAATCATGATGCCATTGATGGCTCCGGCTTTCGGGGCGATGGCGATATTGCAGGCCCTTGCGAGCTGGAACAGCTTTGTTTGGCCGCTTATTGTACTCAAAACTGGGAATAAACTGACCCTGCCGATTGGTTTATCCAGTCTTGTAACGCCTTATGGCAATAACTACGATATTCTCATTGCCGGTTCGGTGCTTGCGATTGTGCCTATCCTGATCGTCTTCATCTTCTTCCAACGATTCTTTGTGTCGGGTCTTACGGTTGGCGGTGTGAAAGGTTAATGGCGGTCACGCGGATGAAAAAAAGGCTGCTGCTTTCGCTCGGTTTCGCGCTTGCAGCAGTGGCTGTAGGGGGTTCTTTTCTCCAATTCGGGGGTTCACGTTCAGCCCCTGTTGAGTTTCCGGAGAGACCTGTTCAGTACCCGATGTATGACACCGGAAGCACGAATACGGAATTAAACTGGCATACGATGAATACGCACGATCCCTCCATTTATAAAGATGGGGATACGTATTATGTCTTTTCGACAGATATAAAAGTTGGCGCCAATAGGGATCCGCTTCGGCCGGGGATTATGGTGAGACGGTCAAAAGATTTGATCACATGGGATTGGGTAGGCTATGCGCTGGATGGTATACCGAAGGAAGCCGTATCGTGGACACGGGCAACGAATCTATGGGCACCTGACGTCTTCAAGTTGGGAGATACCTACTATTTGTACTATGCAGCATCTACATTCGGAAGCAATCAGTCCATGATTGGTCTTGCAACCTCCAATTCAATTACCGGTCCATGGACGGATCAAGGCGCCGTCGTGAAGACGGCCAAGGGAGATGAAGCGAACGCGATTGATCCTAATCCGGTGTTTGATAGCGAAGGCAAACCATGGCTTTCGTACGGCTCCTTTTTTGGCGGTATTTATCTCGTAAGACTTGATGAACACACCGGTAAAGTGAAGCAAGGGGAGCAGCCTACGCTGCTTGCCCGCAGAGACAGTCGAACAGTTGCAGGTGCCGTCGAGGCGCCGTATATCATCTATCAACCGGATCAGAAAAAGTACTACTTATTCGTATCCTATGATTCTTTATCTTCCGATTATAGTGTGAGGGTTGGCAGATCTTCCTCGATTACGGGGCCTTATGAGGATTTCAATGGGCATCAGCTTTCGGATACGGGGTTTTCGCCGCAGACGAATGTAGGAAATAAACTTATTGCTAGCTACTCGTTTAGTGGGAAAGAAGGCTGGATCGCGCCGGGCCATAACTCGGTTCTGAAGGACGGTGATCGCACATTTCTCTTACACCATGCCCGTGGAGAAAAAGATAAGAATTGGTCTTACCTCCATATTCGTGAGCTTTTCTGGACACGTGACGGATGGCCGGTTGCTTCGCCTGAACGATATGCGGGAGAGAAAACACAGCCTCTATCTCCGAAGCTGCTTGCAGGGCATTGGGATCGATTGCCGATTCCGATGGCATGGACGGGTACAGAACGATCTGAGCCTATTACCCTGCAGCCAAACGGAAAGATCGAATCGGCACATGGTACGGGCAAGTGGACATTTCAAGAACCGAATGAGTTAACGCTGCAATGGACGGCTTTGGATACAAATGAGGGCACCCCGACGACAGAGAAGGTACTTGTCTCGCCTGCCTGGGATTGGGAGAATGACAAGCCTACGTTTGTGTTTACAGGGATGAACGAGAATGGTATTAACATATGGGGCAAATACACAGATAGCATCAAAGGAGAATAACGATGGAGAACTTAGAAACCAGCTATATCAAACCACTTTTGGAGCAGCGTGCTGATCCATGGATCTATAAACATACGGATGGATATTATTACTTTACCGCATCGGTTCCGGAATACGATCGCATTGAACTACGGCGTTCCGCTACGATTGCCGGTTTGAACGAGGCGCAGCCTGTCGTAGCATGGCGCAAGTATGCCGAAGGCCCGCTAAGCGCCAATATTTGGGCACCGGAGCTGCATTTCGTTGCAGGCAAGTGGTATATCTATTTTGCTGCGGCTAGAACGACAGAGACGAATGAAGGCCTTTTCGATCATCGGATGTTTGTGTTGGAAAATAGTTCGGCCAATCCTCTTGAAGGGGAGTGGGAAGAGAAGGGGCAGCTGCGCACCGAGTGGGAGAGCTTTGCACTGGATGCAACTTCCTTCGAGCATCGAGGCCAGCGATATCTCGTCTGGGCTCAAAAAGATTTAAACATACCAGGAAATTCCAATCTATACATTTCCGAAATGAGCAGCCCGTGGACGCTTCGCGGCAAGCAGGTCATGATAACGACGCCGGAGTATGATTGGGAAATCATCGGCTTTAAGGTCAATGAAGGCGCCGCGGTGTTGAAGCGGAACGGACGCATCTTCATCAGCTTCTCCGCAAGCGCAACAGACTTTAATTATTGCATGGGTCTGCTGACGGCTTCAGAAGACGCCGATCTGCTTGATCCACAATCATGGACGAAATCCACATCGCCCGTTCTGACCACCGATGAAAGCATCCGACTTTTTGGACCCGGACACAATAGTTTCACTGTATCGGAGGATGGCATACAGGATATCTTCGTTTTCCACGCGAGAAATTATAAAGAAATTGTAGGCGACCCGCTCTACGATCCGAATCGCCACACATTTGTGCGTTTACTGAAGTGGCACGCGGATGGCACACCGGATTTTGTTGGCTCCGTATTAGGTGATTAGACCAGTATACCCTCTACCTCATGATAGTGAGAGTAGAGGTTTTTTGTGTTTGGGAGATCTTTCCGCCACCGTTCCGACATGGAAGTCGGTAGTCCATATATGATAAGCTATACGTATTGAAAAAGGAGGCGATTGCTGTGATTCAAGTTTTCCCTGCGCATACGCGTAATACAACCGATCTGGGCTGGCTTAAGAGCCATAAGAATTTCTCGTTCGGCGATTATTTTGATGAGGATAATGTAGGTTTCGGGGTTATGCGTGTTTGTAATGACGATGATATTGCTGCCGGTCGGGGCTTCGGTCCACATCCCCACAGCGACATGGAGATTGTCAGCATCGTTCTCAGCGGAGCCATTAAACACGAAGATAGTTTGGGGCATGTTGCGGTAACAGGCGTCAATGGCGTTCAGCGGATGTCGGCTGGAAGCGGCGTTATCCATGCCGAGTACAATGCGTCGGATACGGAACCGATGAGTCTATTTCAGCTTTGGTTCATGCCTTCTAAGCGGGGCTTGGAGCCGTCCTTTGAGAATGTTACCTATGAGCCTGAAGCCATGATAAACACGCTGCTGCCGGTAGTTACGCCCGAGGGGGGCGAGCATGCAGCCAAGATACACCAGGATATGAGCATTTACCTCAGCAAGCTGGAAGCGGGCAAAGAGCTTGTGTTCCGTCAGGCGGATAATCGCCGCGTCTTCCTTATGATCATTAGTGGGAAGTTATCAGCGAATGAAGCTGTATTGGAAACGAAAGATAGCGCTCGTATGGAAGCTGAACAGACGGTTGCTATTCGTGCGATAGAAAATACACATTTCATGCTAATCGATCTGCCATAACGGATGATGAAGGAGGGCTATGCGGATGAAGGAAGTGTTTTTGATTAAACATGCAGTGGGCGGTCGAGCGTTCGTAGATACAGGTAAACATCCGATCCCCTACACGTGGGAGCAGGTTGGAGACCAATGGATTTTTACCGTGCAGATAGAGAAGAAGGAAGATATCGCTGAGCTTTTGAAATGGAAAGAGGAACTCAACGTGTTCCTATTTCAGGAGTTTGAGAATGAGCCAACAAAGAAACTATGGTTTTATGTAGGAGATGATTCCGTTCACTATTCCGAGGAAAAAGGCGAGTTAACCATAGTAGCAAAGTCTCAAATCGTCTACATTCCTGATCAGTTTAGTGCGCAATTGTAACTCAACATAAGGAGAGCTGTGCAGGTGTCAAAAACTTGCGGGGCTCCCCTTTATCGGATTGGAGCAACATCTATGAAAGTGCAGGATCAATTACTAGAGAAAGCTATTCCTTTTATCCAGGAATGTTATGGTGAACTAGACCATAGCTCGGGCGAAATTAAGAACCGTCTTGCTGAAATTACCGAAGCTGTTAGGTATAAAGGTTACTACGAACATACACGTCAAGAGCTTGAGCATGGGGCCAAAATGGCATGGCGCAACAGCAACCGCTGTATCGGGCGACTGTTCTGGGAATCACTGACGGTACACGATGCTCGTCATATAGAAACAGAAGATCAGATGGCTGAGGCCCTATTTCGTCATATAGAAACAGCAACTAATGGTGGCAAAATCCGTCCAGTGATTACGATTTTCCCATCTAAGAACGTTTCGGCTCAGAGAGCCTTTATTCATAATGACCAACTAATCCGTTACGCGGGCTATGAAACTGACAAGGGGATTCTCGGTGACCCAGCTTCTATTCAAATAACTGCGTTATGTCAATCGCTTGGATGGCAGGGGGCCGGAACGCCTTATGACGTGCTGCCGCTTGTTGTTCAAATCGGAGATCGGAAACCTAAGCTGTTTGAGATTCCTGCCGAGCTCGTCCTGGAAGTAGATATTACACATCCGGAAATAGCGGCATTCGATGATCTGCATCTCAAATGGTATGCCGTACCGATCGTGTCGAATATGTACCTTGAAATAGGAGGGATTCATTACCCTGCTGCGCCATTCAATGGTTGGTACATGGGCACTGAAATCGGGGCGCGAAACTTTGCGGATCAAACGAGATATGACATGCTGCCGCGTGTAGCGTCTCTCATGGGTCTGGATACACGGCGTGATGCCTCTCTTTGGAAAGATAGAGCCCTTATTGAGTTAAATGTGGCTGTGCTGCATTCATTTCAACAGCAGGGAGTAGCTATTGTAGATCATCATACGGCGGCGAAGCAATTTAGAAGTTTTGAAGAGAAAGAGGAGAAGGTCGGTCGTGATGTCACGGGTGATTGGTCGTGGCTGATCCCGCCGCTATCTCCGGCAACAACGCATGTTTTTCATCAGCATTATTCAAATGAAGTGAAGCTGCCTAACTTTTTTTATAGGCATGAGGGCTGAGTAGTCGCATTTAAAAGGGAGAACCGCCCACATGGCGTTAGAGAAAATCCAGCAAGATTTAGAAGACGGATTTCGCTATGTCATAGACGCTGATCGTCTCCGTTAAAGGAAAGCATCATAAAGAGTGTAGTCGGATCCCCGGAAATCGGGGATTTGTTACCACATAAGAATTTAAAGTTTCCGACGTAATCGGAGAACGAAATTCTTATTGGCGAATAAACCTTCCTCTAAGCGCGGTCGCTCATCTTCGAAAGACCTCGATAGAGGTTTATCTCATTTGAAAATTAACCAACGGACAAATTACTAGAATTCGTAGAATTGTGTTACTAGAATTGAAAAGAGGATTTTACTATGAAAAAAGGGCTTTGGTACGCCATTCTTGCCTATACCGCATGGGGCTTGCTGCCTGTTTATTGGAGGTCTTTTGACTCTCTGCTTGCGGGTGAAATATTGTCTCACCGTGTCATCTGGTCATTTGTATTCATGGCCATTCTCTTACTGATAGGGAAAAGTAGATGGACTGAGTTTCGTAAGATGGTTACGAACGGGAAAATGCTGCTCCAGATCGGAGCCTGCAGCATTTTGATCAGCTCCAATTGGCTGATATTCATTTGGGCCGTCAATAACGGCCATGTCATCGAGACGAGTCTGGGGTATTATATTACTCCACTAATTAATATCATGCTGGCGGTCATGTTTTTGCGTGAAAAACCAAGCCGCAGCCAGTGGGTAGCCGTTGCTTTGGCGGGTGCCGGCGTTTTGCTGGCAACTATCGATTATGGCAGATTCCCGTGGGTTTCTCTCTCGCTAGCATTTTCCTTCGGTCTTTATAGTCTTGTGAAAAAGAGAGTTTCCTACGATGCTTCAATTGGTTTGGCAGGGGAAACCGTCATTGTCTTTCCCATAGCAGTCGCGTATATTGCCTACTTACACTTCTCGCATCATGATTCTGCATGGACGTTACCGCCTATCTCTTTAGCGATGCTATTATTGTCTGGTGTAGCAACCGCTTTGCCTCTACTATGGTTCGCAAAAGCGGCTGCTCGGCTGCCTCTTTCTATGCTGGGATTCATTCAGTATATAGGTCCTTCTATTACGCTGCTGTTAAGTGTATTCTTATTTAAAGAGAAATTCTCTCCCGTGCTTCTCGTCAGTTTCTCCTTGATTTGGACGGCGCTGATCGTTTATGCACTCGCGTCGATGCGAGTGGCGAGGACTTCTGTAGCGAAGTAAGCTTTCAAACGTGGATCGTTTTAGGAGATATAGAAAAGGGGCTGCCTCAAAAGTCATATTCGGAAAAATGAAATCCCACTATATGTATTTCGCAGAAGCCTGAAAGTCGATTCCATTGGAAAAATCCAATGGAAGTATGAATTTCGTTCTGAATGCCGATTCGAATGTCCCAGAAGGTCAGTAGGCTCAAAGGGGCTGTCCGCAAGTAGATTTATCTACTTTTGAGACAGCCCCTTTGTTTTAACTTGAGGTAATGAGTGAGAAAGCTGAAGAATTATCTACTTATACTGATTTAGAGGAACGAGGAGCCGCTATTTTAGGAAATAAGTGTTAAAAATGAAAATGGCGGAACGTGAGGGCCTTATTTGTTAAAATAAGCACCAATCCAGAGGTAAAACAGCGAAATAAGGTCTTGTCGTTCCGTTTGCTTCGGAATTTGAGCTTTTTCACCCAAATAGCGGCACTACGTTCCGTCTAAGTGCGGAGAAAGCGATTGCCAGGTCAGAAGTTTGTAGCTAACTACCCTTCCGCGTGCAAAAGGAAGCCGTTTGCACGTGAAAGAATCGAGGCAGCGATGTGTTCAAAAGGAACCCGTTAGCACGTGAAGGAATCGAGGCAGCAACACGTATAAAAAGAACTCATTAGCACATTAAGGACTTGAGGTAGCGCCATCTGCAAAAGGAATCCGTTAGCACACAAAAGACATGAGGCAGCGCATCTTATTTGGTAGAGCTGACCTGAAGCAGGTGAGCTTCTTTGGTTTTGTTGAAATGCGTGAAGGTGAAGATGAAATCACCTTTGTAATAGCTGTTCGTGTAGGTGCCAGCCCCGGCACCTACCGCGAGTTCCATGACGATGTAGCCGGCATCGTTGGGTTCTCCGCGCTTTTTGACAGTCTCGATGGCTGGCTGCAGCAGCGCCAAAGGCTTCGAGCCCCAAATGCTGAGGGAGGTGACGACGGCCTCCTTCGGGTTGCCCTTGGACGGCTCTACCAGCAGCGACAGCTGGTAGGCCGGATAGTTCAGCAGCAGCTTAACGCCTGCTGCTGATGCCGGATCGGCCGCGCCAGCGCCCGCGGCCGGCGGTTCCACGGCGACGTCGCCCGCAGCCGCCGTCTCCGAGGAGGCAACCTGCGGCGCCTCCTCGCCCGCGAGCATGACGCTGGCATCCTGCAGCGTCACCTCGGCCGGTTTGCCCAGCAAGTCTTCGACTTTCTTGCTGGACAAACCGAGGAAGCTCTGCAGGCTGGCCTGGCCGCCTGCAAAAAAGCTCCGCAGCAGCGGCGCGCCGTCTGCATCAAACAACGTGCCAAGGCCGTCATAGACGCCAGCCTTGAAATCGCCCTTGTAGACGAGTTTACCGGGCTCGTCATACGCTTCCCCGGCGCCGCTAAGGACGCCGCTCTGGAACGTGCCTTTGAAGCGCGGCACGCCTTTCTCATCGAAGGCGGTGCCTTCACCGCCATATGTGCCAGCGAGGAATTGGCCTTTATATTTGATCAGGCCATTCGTATAAAACTCGGTGCCATCTCCGGAATAGCTGCCGTTCTTAAATCCGCCTTCATAGATAAGAAGTCCCTTCGCATCAAAAAGCTTACCAGCCCCATTATATTGACCGGCTGCAAACTCACCTTCATATTGGGCGATACCGCCCGATGAGAACAGCTTTCCAGCTCCATTGTACAGGCCGCCGTTAAACAAGCCTTCATACAAAAGATCTCCGCTTGGCGCGAACAATTTCCCGGCCCCGCCGTATTTTCCATTTTGAAATTCGCCGATATACTGCACTTTCTGCTGCGGATCGTATTGGGTTCCCGCCCCGTTAAAGACATCTCCGGCAAATGCCCCTTTATATTGCAGGGTGCCGTTTTCGTCATAAAGGGAGCCGTTGCCTGATTTTTGCCCTTTTTCAAAATCACCTTCATAAGCGGGTTTGCCGTTGCTATGGAAAAGTTTACCTTTACCAGCATATTTGCCGTCAACCAGATCCCCCACATAGAGAGAATCCTTTTGGGTACCCACGACTTTGCCATTGCCTGAAAAGCTCGTAAGTTTAGGGGTATCTTTCTGAAGAACAGGAACGCGATTCAACCACTTATTCACGATCGCAGGAGGGCGGATGAAGATAAAAAAGATCAAAACGAGTAGGAACAAAGTGAGGAAAAGAAGCAATCTTTTGGAGACATAATAGGAGCCGATCAAAACGTAGTTTTTCAGCGACGTTTCGCGCGTCTGCAGCATGACCCTTAGGATCTGCTGAAACTTAATAATCGCCATTTTGGGCAGCCTTCCGACTGTTAAGATGGCTTTCATGATATGCCCAATGAATGGTGCAACGACAGGCCTTAGCACTTTTTCAAGGGTTTTGACCGGCTGGATCTCCAAATCTTCTCACTCCTAGATGGCATTATTAAATGACGTGTTTTTTAAAATAAGTTAAGGCACCTGAATGGTCATTTGCCCTGGTTGTTGAATTTGAATGACGCCGCCCCAGTTGCACATACATTTGGACGTATTGTTCAGAGCGGGCATGTTAGCGACGAGCACGGTCGGTGACCCAGGAGCCCAAGGCGCAGCTGTTACAGGTACGCAGGGCATGGGAGTTAGAACTCCAAGTGCAGCTGCCGTTGCCGCAGCAACCATCGGATTCGCGATAGAATTGCACATGCCAAACGGCATAATGTTCACCATTGGCTTATTATCCATAATGTTGGCAATGGGCATAGCAGTCATCACCATGTTCGCCGGAAGCACCATTAATGTACCGGGCGCTGCACCGAACGAGCATTGCAGCATCGCTCCACCGCAAACGAGGTTTCCCATGTGAGTCTCTCCTTCGTTGAGCAAAACTTGCCGCGTACCTTAAGCAGGGCATTAAGCATGTTTTTCATCGTTAATGAAGTGGAAATAGCATTTGTACTGCATTTAAGGTTGTTTTATATCGTTAAAATTGCTGTATGGGTGTTTAGTGGTGGATCTGGTTGGTGTTAAGCATGTTTTTCATTGTTAATGAAACACAAATAGCAATCGTCCCGCATTTAGGGTTGTTTTATATCGTTAACTTTGGTGGAAATGAGAGAAATGAGCTGCACCCAGCTAGGATAGCGTGTTCCCGTCAAAATTCGCTGTTTTCCATTACTTTTATACTACTAGATAAGTATATGAGCAGTCTATTACTATATTCGATAGTTTTCACTATTTTTCTCCAAAAGATGGGTGCGGGAGTGGGGGGAGATATTGTACTATAGGAGGAGATGGTTGAGCGGAGGGATTCATAGTGATAGGGGTAAAATTTGTAAAGTTGGGGCTTGCGCTGCTGTTGGGGGCATCGTCTATTTTGGCAGTTGGTTCAGGAGCAGAAGCTGCGACAGTGAAGTCTTTAACCATGCGGGAAGCCATCGATCAGGGTTTGAAAATAAGTCCCCAATTGCGGGATGCTAAGACTGATTTTTTGAAGAAAAAGATAGAGCTGGAACAAGCGCAGCATGCGGTTAAAAATGAGGAAGCTAAGGCTTCCGGACTATTTGCCAAACCTCGTAATTTAGGTCAGGAATTATCGACTCGTTTGAAGGTGCCTGAAGCACGCAAGCAGCTTTATATCGCGCAGGAAACGCTGCGTCAGTCGATGAATACGGCCCGATTTGATGTGCAAAAAGCTTATCTAGCAGCATATCAAGATGCAGTGGCAGAAGAAAATGCACGGAAGAAAGCGGAAGAAGCTAAGACAGCAGTGGAAACGGTAAAAAAGAAGCGGAAATTCGGTCTTGCAGATAGTACGGAACAGGAGAAGGCTGATAAGGCGTTGGAGAAGGTAGCATCTGAATATAAACAAGCGCAGTTAACGGCTAAATCCAGTCGTCTGGCGCTGGGCAAGCTGCTGAATTTGGACATGGAAAATAAAGTCCAGCTTTCGTTTGAGCCGGATTACGCGGATTTGAATCAGAAGCAGCTGCCTGCCTACATCGCAAGGGCTCAAAAGTCGACGCTTAGTTTGCTTAAGGACACGGAGGATCGGCGGTTAGCAGATGAGAAGCTGAACACGACGCGTGATTTGTACAGCTCTAAGTTTGGTTCGGCGCGAATGAAGGTCATGGACGGGATGTATAAAGCCAAAGATGTAGATATGGAGCTGTTCTTAGCTAGTTATGAAACGACACTTTCACAAGTGAAGAAGGACTGGGAAGGCTTTTTCATGCTGCTTGGATTCATTCCTATTCCCAAATCGCTGCTTCAAGGGGAGTTTGACGGGCTGCGCTATTTGGACGATCTCAGGGATGCGCTTCCGATCGCGACCATGGAGCAGAATAAGGCGCTGCTTCAAGAGAAAGAAAGTAGGAATGCGGTTATTGCTGCGGTGCGGCAGTCGTTTTTGGAAGCAAAAGGGGCTGAAGAAGGCTATGCGCAGGCCTTGCGTGATAAAGACAATGCGGTAGCCAATCTGGATAAAGCGAACCAGAAGCTGAAGTTAAGCCTGATGAAAACAGATGAGCTGCAGGCTTATATGGACGCTGTCTTTCAAGCTGATCAACAAATTCTATCTGCCCAAATGGGTTATAAAATGGCGCTCGGCAAGCTGGATTTGGATACTGGCGGTGCGGTTGAAAGAACGATAAAGAAAGGTATTTTGCCTTATCGTGACCTCGATGATGGGCTTGCAGCTGTAAAGCCGCAAAAGCCGAAAGCGCCTTTAGGTACTTGGAAGCTGAAGCCTTCGGTGGGAGCGCTGCTTAGTGATTTCAGTGTGAAAGTAAATAAAAAGCTGGGCGCTACGGAGTACGCGGTGTTTACGAAAGAAGGCCGTGCCATTGGGAAGCGGACGAAAATGAATAAGCCTGTGCGTAATTTATCGCTTAAGTTTAGTTCCATAGATCAGCTGAAGGTTGTGCTGTATCAAAAAGGGAAAAAGATCGACGAACTACCCCTGGAAGGAAAAGGGAATTCAGGGCAATTAGTTGCTGTAACTGCCGAGGATGGAACGTCTGGTGGAAATTCAGGCAGCAATTCTGGGGGAAGCAAAGGGGACGGCAGTGGTGGTACAGGCGAAAACAGTTCAGGTGCTGATGAGGGGCTAGGAACCGTGATCATCGGTTCCTACAAAGTGCAGCTGGACGCGCTAACTCCTGCGGCCTATAACGCAGCGGCAGCCACGATGACGAAGTCGGGGCAAGGGATTTTTTATAAATCGGATGAGCCTGGGGCGGCTTGGATTGGCATGGATAATGCCGTAGACCCAAGCGCGTTAACCGATCCAGCCAGTTCTGCTGTTCTGACGAAGGAAGCAGCGGCTGCTTTGAAGGTTACCGTTGAGATTACGAAGCCGGGAGCTATTGCATCCTTGGAAACACCCGCACAGCTGCAGCAGCAGATCGATACGCTGAAGAAAGATATCGTGAAGCTGGAAGCGGCCAAAGAAGCGGCCGTAGCGGACTTGAAGCTGAGCGAGATCGCTGATCTAGCGGTTCAGTTGAAGGATGCGCAGGCCCAGCTCGGGATGCTGGAGGCGCTGCTGAAGGGCGACAGCCAATCAGCTCTCAAGCAGATGGAGCTGGTGAACAACCCGGACGCGCTGATCGCAGCGCTGTCCGAGGAAGCCGCACCGCCGGTCGAACCGGGCGGTGAAGAAACCCCAGGCAGCACCGCGCCTGGGAATAGCGAGGCCAGCGAAGATCAGCTGGCCGAACAAGCCGAGCTCCAGCAGCAGAAGCTGGAGCAAGCACTCGCCGCCGGCGATGCCAAAGCGGCAGCAGCTCAGCTGCAGCCGCTTCTGGCGACGAAGGCGCAGCTCGCGGATGCGCAAACTGGCGCATCCGAAGGTCTGGCTTCGCTCAAAGAGGCGAAGCAGAAGCTCCAAGCTGCGCTTAGCGCAGCGCAGCAGGATCCTGAGCGGGTCGCGACGCTGACCCGCTCAATCGAAGCCGTCGACGAAGCAATGCTGTCGCTGCAGAAGGACGCGCTGTTCGCGCAGCTTGACGCTGTGCAGGAGCTGCTGGCAGCGCTGCCGCCAGCTTCAGCCGCGCAGCCGCAGCTGGAACAGCAAATAACCAAGCTGTTGGAGCAGCTCCAGCAGCAAGAGAAAGCCAAATACACGCCAGAGGAGCTGCAAGCTCTGGCCGAAATCTCAACTAACATCACAACGGTAGACACAAGCTCTGCATCTGGTTCTGATGTCACGATTCAACCCATTTCGGCAGAAAACGTACTTTCTCCCAATATTTTCATCAAATTCGACGTTCCGCCTGTTATAATAAACGGGCAGGCCTATTTACCTATAAGGTCCGTATCCGAATCGTTCGGTGCAGCCGTTGATTGGGATCAAGAAAGCCTGACCGTAACGGTAAGCACGGAATATGCGACCATCACTAGCCGTATTAATAATACTACAGCCTATATAGATGGCGAGCCGACTCAGATCGATGGACCCTCTTTGCTGCTCGCAGGAAGGACCTATGTGCCGCTAAGGTTCATATCCGAATCCCTAGGACTTCAGGTCGACTGGAATACACCTACTCAAATCATTCAGATTTCTAATTAAGAGGAGATTAAAGAGCGATGAAGAAATCGATTGCGGCATTGCTGCTCGTACTGCTGCTTCTGGGTGCTGCCGGTACTTATCTTAGTCTAAACCGGGATAGCTTTACGCTATGGCCCTTTAACCAAAGCATGCCCTTCGATGGCTTGTCGAAGGCTGTCTCTGATCATCAAAACAACTTGTTCGTGATCGATAATGCCAAAAAAACCATTCACAAGCTGAACAGCCAAGGAGTCCTACAATTCTCCATTACAAGTGAGACGGGGAAGAACGGGGAAGTGTACCGTTTTAATGATATGGCTGTCGATGACCAAGGCTACCTCTATACCATTCGTACACTGCTAGATCCGTATGGCATTGCGGTCAAATCCGAACAGATTGTTCGTTACAAGCCTGACGGACAGTTTGATCGCAGCTTGTTTACAGAAGAATATGATTCCCAAACGAAACGATACAGACTGGGGTCCTTACGGAATGTTCAGGTCCGTGAAGGTATGGTGTACTTTTTCAACGACGAGGTACATCAATTAACCTTATATCAGGCGCCAGTTGGAGAAGCTTCTTCCTCCGAGCCGAAGTCCGTTTACACGATTAAGCTTCCGGAGAATAAATATGTGTCCGAGGCAGATGGTTATAAGCCAGGGGAGATTTATTATTCAACGCGCAGCGGAGAAATTTATCGCGCTTTTAGTGATGGACGCTCGGAGCTAGTTTATCCGCTTCCCGGTCTTGACCGTACAAGGCGTAATTTTCCGGAGAGCTTGCATCTGGATAATCAGGGACGGCTTATTTTTATCGATTTCAACAGCAAATCAATCTCCAGACTCGATCCCAAACAGCCCTACATCATTGAAGGCCTTGTGAATGAGGATAAAGCCAAAGCTAGCGGTGTGGAGCTTGCCTTCGATGCAACGAATAGCAGTATCGGCCAAGATGGCAGCCTCATTATTGTAGAAACGGCTCAAATTAATCGCCGTCTTCCGGATGGAACCATTACCCCTTCCATGGTAGAGGCACAGTATAGCGAAGCTGTGAAGACAAAGGCAATTCTGCTTTGGTCCATCGCTATTGCGGGAATCTTGCTTGTGCTATATGCCATCAAATTAGTTTTCTTCAACTTGCTGCAGCGGCGCCTGCCTCTTATGATGAAGCAAATTTTCATTTTAGTGCCGGTCATTGCGGTTTCGATGATTCTTCTATCTACCGTCATTTACACTAGTTTCTCGACGAAAATGGAAGAAGAAACATTCAGTGAGCTTCTCTTACTGGCCAAAAACGGTCAAAACCTGATTGACGGCGATAAACTGGAGAGTCTTACTTCACCTCTGGATTACAATGGGTCAATTTATCAATCGTTCCGTAAAAAGATTCAATCAGTCTTCGATAATAATGAACAAGATGATAATCAAGGTTTTTACAAAGCGGTTTATAAATACGAAAATGGCGTCATTTATCGGATTTTGGAAGACGATGACGGAATGCATATGTTTAATCCATTTCTACAAACACCCGAGAATCAGCAGGTCGTGCTCCAAGGTAAGCCGGCCACAGGTCAATGGCAGGATTTCTCTGGGGAATGGAGATATGCGATTGCTCCTATTTTTAATTCAGCGGGTAAAATTGTCGGCGTTTTCGAAACTAGTAAAAATTTGGACGGCATCCTCAAGCATCGCCAATTGGTACTTCAATCGATCATTCGCAACATTGCTTTTATATCGATAGGCTTACTGCTCGTTCTCTTTCTGATGACCTATGTGCTGCTCTCTTCGATTCGGAAGCTTCGCAATAGTGTTGGGGAGATTGCCAAGGGGAACTGGGATGCGGTTGTTACGATAAATACAAGGGATGAAGTGTCAGACCTAGGCGACAGTGTCAATACGATGGCTGCTCGCATTCGAGATTATATCACCAAGGTGGAAAACTTCAGCCAATCCTACTATCGCTTCGTGCCGCAGCAATTTCTTCGTTTTCTGAACAAAGAAAGCATACTGGATGTCGAGCTCGGTGATCAGGTTGAGCAAAATATGTCCATCTTAATTTTCAATATCCGAGGCTTTTATCAACTGTCCAAAAGGCTTTCGCCGGAAGAAAACTTCAACTTCGTGAACTCATTTCTTAAAAGATTCGGACCTTATGTGCGCAATCATCAAGGTCTCATGAATAAGTACCTGGGCGCGGGCTTCATGGCGTTATTCCCGAATCAAGCAGATGAAGCGCTGCGAGCCTGCATCGAGATGCGTAAAGAACTGGACATCTATAATTCTCATCGAGCCAAAGTTGGTTATAAGGCGGTTGATTTCGGTATTGGTTTGCATAAAGGACCGCTCCGGCTAGGGATCATTGGTGAGGAGCAGCGTTTGGAAGGCAATGTGATTTCCGACGGTGTTAATTTGGCAACCATGCTGGAGAAAATGACGGAACCGCTAGGGGCATCGATTCTCATTACTGATTATGTGGTTCAATCGTTGGAACAGCCTGACGGCTTCCTCTACCGTAATCTGGGATTGATTCAGGTAGAAGGGGTCAAAGAGCCGCTTCATCTTTTCGATGTGTACCAGGGTGATCCGGATACGGTCCGAACTCTGAAGGATAAAACCAAAGCTCTGTTCGAGCAAGCTGTAACGTACTACCAGGTAGGCCGTTTCTATGATGCTCGTGAAGCCTTCTTAATGGTTATTAAGCAAAATCGTCAAGATAAAGCAGCACAGCTGTATTTCTATATTTGTGATGAATACTTCCAAAACGGTACAACAGCAGAGTGGAATGGTACATTATCTGTTTCTTAAGGTGAAAGAGGCGATCTTGACATGCATGTACACGAATTAGCAACGGAAAAGGACGCATTGCGAATAACAGATTTCTATTTGTCTTCGGATTCTTTTGATGACCAGCGGCATACACCGGGAGAGCTTGATCATTTCCGCAATGCTCCCATGCTAAGCTTAACGCAGCGCAATCATCGTCATTGGTTTATTGAGAACGAATCAGGTGAGATTATTGCGGTTACCAGCTGCAAGGAAAATGAACATCAATCCGGAGGATTTCTGTGGGATTACTTAGCTGTACACCGCGAGTACCGCAGACATGGCTTTGCGAAGATATTATTCCAAGCGTTGGAGACGTTCGCCAGGTTAGCGGAGGGACGATATATACTTACCTATACCTGTGATTTGCCAGAGTACCAGCCCATCCAAAAAATGTTTAGAGCGAATGGTTTTGAATTAATCGGCACTTATCCGAATTACTATTATGAAGGTGAAGCCAGGCTGGCTTTTTACAAACCACTGTTAAACAACAAATGAAATAATAGATTGGACCTGATGATATGCAAGGAAGCTTAACCAGATGGATGGGACTGCGCACAGAAGATATTCGGAAGCTATGGATGATGCTGCCGATCTTTTATTTTAGCGGGATTGCTGAATCCCTGAACTATACCGCGTTCATGGCGCTTTTTAACCAAAGATTCGGTGTGCAGTATTTACCTTATATCTATATCGTAGAAGCGGCAATCATGCCTCTTGAGGGTTGGCTCTTAGCGAAGCTGGCTAATCGGCTGCCTAAGGCCAAAATGATGACTACGCTCTACCTAATCATGATAGGATTGCTGCTCCTCAATGGTGCCGTGCTGCTTGGATTTAAGATTGGCGGCATTGATTTCCGGTATTACTACCCGATTCTGTTCTTATCTTCCAACTTTGTCGTGAGGCAGCTGACGCTGCTGCTTTGGAGTACGGCCTTTGATCTGTGTCCCACACAACAGGCCAAAAGGTTAATGCCGATGTTCATCGCTTCGACGACGACCGGGGGTATTACGGCAGGCTTGATCGCTCACCAAATTGGTAAACTGCTTGGTACCGAAGCGGTGTATGCACTCGCTCCAGTGTTGATGGTGTTCGGCTTCATCTTTTTCCGCAAAGCGTTGGCACGGTATTTGGTGCCCTTGACTTTGAAAGAAGACAAACGATTGAAGGACCTGGGAACTTCCGGAACGGGGGGAGAGGCGCAGCAGCCTGCTGGCTATTATGCGAAACAGATGCTGCGCAGCCCGTTCCTGCTTTGCGCCATTGCTTTGATGACACTTATGCCTGCGGTTTATTTTATGATCGAGTATCAGTACTTCACGGTTGCTGAGAGCAAGTTCTCCAAGGAAGGCGATCTAACCTCATTTTATGGATTAATTACCGCTATTCAGTTCACAATCTGCTTGCTTCTGCAAACGGTGTCTACCCGCTTAATGAACTGGCTGGGCGCGAGCAATATGCTCCTGGCGATTACGGTCATCTTCCTTGGCGGCTTTGGACTTACTGCTTTGTTTTTAAATCAATCGCTGGGGCTTGTGATGGTGTCCGGCTCATATGCCATTTTTTATATTCTTCTGTATTACATTGCGGAGCCGTGCTATCAGCTCTTTTTCAAAATGATGCCTATCGGAAAGCGCGACGGCTATCGTTATTTTGCTCAAGGTGTGGCTGCTTCGGGCGGGATCTTAATCGGTTCGCTGCTGTCCTTGCTGCATTCGTTTGGCTTAATTCAGCTGTCCCCACTTGCCTGGATAGGTGTAGTTGTAGCGGCTATTCTCGTCGTGGTGGCTTGGTTCGGAAGGAATCTGTACATTCGTGAACTGGTCAAAAGTGTGCAATCTTTGCATGCGGATCTTTCCGATATTGCGGGCTCCTTTATTGGGGGCATTCGCAGCTCCAAAGCTTTATCCTCCATGCTTGGCTATCTGAAGCATCCGAATGATTATGTGCGAGAGCTGGCTCTCGAAGTGATTGGTAAAGCGAAAGATTCCGCGTTCCTGCCGCAGTTGATCGGAATGATCGGTGAGGAAAGCTCAAGAATCCGCATTGCTGTGCTGCGGGCGATGAATTTGCAAGGGGCAACGATTCAGGATCTCGTACAGGTGGCTTCATTCCTAGAAGATGAGGACCCTGAGGTGCGTGCGGAGAGTGTGAAGTTGATTTCAAAGGCAACACATCTCAAAAGCCAATCACATTTCTTCATTCGTGTTAAGCTGCTAGACAACCACCCGAAGGTTGTGCACGAAGGCGTTAAGGCGCTTTATGCGCTGGAAAGTGAAGAAAGCTATCAAGCCTGTGACGAGGCGATTATTAAAATGCTCGATAACGGCGGTGAATGGGCGGTATATGGCTGTCACACTGTAGCCGATTTGAAGCTGGATTCCTATTCAGCATGGGTGCTATCTTTGCTTGACGATCATCGTCCTGCTGTCAAAGTTGCGGCTGCGCACTGTATTGGCAAGCTTCAGCAGGTGGATGCAATTCCTCACCTCTTGTCGATGGTGCCACTCGCAGATCAAGAGCTGCGCAAGGCTATTCTCGAGGCTTTCGTAGATATGGGGGCTAAGGCCCTGCCAGCCTTGCTGAACGGTGCGAATCATGTGAATCCGTTTATATGGAATTCGGCGGTTACAGCACTTGCTGAGCTGTTGGATGAAAGTAAATTACATTCAGAGTTAGTTGATCGCTGCGTTAGTCGAATGCTTGCTTCCACGCAGGAACGCGCTCTGCCTGCTGCTCTTCAAGAGCTGGGGATGCAGGGGCTTGCCGAGCTTGCCAACCAGCGCTGTGGTGAGCTGCATAATGCACTGGTAGGCGGCGCGTGGGCGGTAATGGCCAAGTTCGTAGATGAGCGTGTGGTTACGACACTCCGCGAAGCGACGCAGGACGAGAGTGACGAAGTTCGCGATAATGCCTTGGAAGTTTTGGCTGAGGGGCTCGGTGATCGCAGATTAGCCTTGGCTCTGTTGGAATTATTAAAGAAAGAGGCCGGCAGCAGTCGTGGGGTTACGACGGAACCGCTTCTCATTTTGCAAGAAGCTAAGATTTGGTCGGATGATTGGCTTCGAGATATTGCTATTTATGCACTAAGTTCACTGGAGCGTGCTGATATGAAGGAAGATCGCAAGTTTTTAACGATGCTGGATAAAGTTATTTTCTTGAAGCAGGTTTCCCTATTCGCGGACCTGTCTGTGGATGAACTAGGTTTAATTGCAGGGATTGCAACAGAAGAAGTTCATGAGGATCTGACTTATCTATTACGCCGTGGTGAGAGGAATGCAGCCATGTATCTCATCATTGAAGGCAATGTTGAACTGAGCAATGAGACAGGTATTGGGGAGACTGTAACGATTGGTGTGCTGGGACCGAAGCAAGCATTCGGCGAAACGACGGCATTAGACGGATCGCCTTCCTCGATTACAGCTCAAGCGATTTTCGATGAGGTGCGTGTGCTCACTTTGCAAGGGGAAAGCTTGTCTCGGTTAGTGAGATTGTATCCAGAGATCGGGATTGGGCTGCTTCATGCTTCTAGTGCCAGAGTGCGGCTGCTCGAAAATATGCTTTTGAAAATGGCTTAAACCGGTTATTCGGCTAGTGGCTTCAGTAATCAGCGTCTGGGAGGGTGAATGTCGTGTCAGCAGAGTCCATCGTTTTGAGCAATGATCTGAAGGAACTGGAACGGCTAGGTGTATTCTTGCGAGGCTTGTCAGGGACGATGGGCATGGATGACCATACGTTGTACCAAGTGAATTTAGTCTGCGACGAGCTTGTGACGAACATCATTCTCTATGGCTATCCGCCTGGTGAACCCCGTATGCATACGATCCGCATTGATTTGGGGCTTGTCTCTGGGGGTTGGGAGCTTCGAATGACAGACCGCGGTGTGCCTTTTAATCCTCTGTTGAAGTCAAGTCCGACTGTGGACCTGAGCTTGGATGATCGAGGGATTGGCGGTCTCGGCATCTACTTTGTGAAGCAGGTTATGGATGACATTGTGTATGAACGCTTGAATGAGGAAAATGTTCTAATGATGAAAAAATGGCGAATCAAGGAGGAGGGAATATCATGATGATAACCGAGCAAATGCAAGGAGATATCGTACTGCTGAGCTTAAATGGCCGATTGGATGCGAATACATCCGCGAGCTTGGAATCGGCTTTTGCAAAACTAGTCGAGCAAGGGAATGGCAAGTTTGTGTTTGATCTTCAAGGACTTGACTATGTCAGCAGTGCAGGACTCAGAAGCTTACTTGCTGCAGCCAAAATGATTAAGGTGATTCAAGGCAAGCTGGCATTGGTACGAATGAATGAGCATGTGAAGGATGTATTCGATATGTCGGGATTTAGCCGTATTTTCTCGATTTATGAGACGGAAGCGGATGCAGTCCATGCGATTTCTTAGTACGAAGGCCAGGAATCAATGTAAGGCAAATAATAGGGGGCACGCTGGATGAATATCGTTGTTGGTGATCTCCTCATTGTTTGTCTCGTGGTCGTTATTGCTTGGCTATTCAGCGAGCGAAAGCGTAGATCCGCTGAGCTGGAGCTTCAGAGAACTATGCAGCTATTCGATGTAAGTTTGGAAGTGAATTCGACGATCCGCAAGCAGGATTTGCTTGTGAAAATCATGGAAACCACTTCCCGCATTTTGAATGCGGAGGCTTCGTCAGTTATTTTGGTCGATGAGGAAAAAGGGGAGCTGTTCTTTGACCTTGCGCTAGGTGAAAAAGGCGATGAGGTTCGTGAAATTCGCCTCAAAATGGGTGAAGGCATTGCAGGTTGGGTGGCTCAGACTGGCGAATCGGTCAAGGTTGATGATGCTGGGCAGGATGAGCGATGGTCGTCGAAGGTAGCGAAACGAGTCGATTATCCGACGCGCAGCCTTCTTTGCGTACCGCTGGTAAGCAAAGGGAAAATCATCGGTGTGCTGCAGGTGTTGAACAAGCGGGATGGCGCTCATTTCTCTGACCGCGATTTACAGCTTCTTGAGTCCATCGCATCGCCAACGGCGGTTTCTTTAGAGAATGCCATGCTATATGAAGCTCTTGAGAAGTCTATCCATGCATTGAAAACGACTACCGCTGCCAAGGAACGGATGGAGAGCGAGCTGCGCATTGCCACCGACATCCAGATGGGCTTCCTCCCTCACGGGAGTTTATGTTTAAGCAGTGTCGGCGTTGAAGGTGATATGAACGGCTCATCTGAAGCGGGAGGTCGTGAAAGTACTAACGTAGCCGTCGTGGAGGCACAGGCCATTATTCGTCCTGCTCGTGAAGTGGGCGGGGACTTCTATGACTACTTCTGTATTGGGGCGGATCGCTTGTTCTTCGTGCTTGGCGATGTATCTGACAAGGGAATACCTGCGGCTTTATTCATGGCGGTAACTATGACATTGTTGAAAGGGAAGATGACCTCAGAGATGACTCCTGGAGAGCTGTTGACGGCAGTCAATCAAGAGCTTTATAAGGATGACTCAACGATGTTTGCGACGATTTTCTGCGGTTTACTAGATGTCCGAACAGGACAGTTAATTTATAGCGATGGTGGTCATTGTCCCCCTTACATCGTGCGGGATAGCGGGGACGTGGAGCAGTTGAAAGGGATGAAGGGTCTTCCGCTTGGCGTTATGGACGATATGCTTTATATGGATAATGAAATAACATTAAGTCTTGGTGATCGAATTATACTTTATACCGATGGGATTACAGAGGCAGAGGATCGGCTGCAAGAGCAATATGGCTTCTCTCGACTATGTGAACTATTGACGAAGGAGCAAGCAAGTAATCAAACGAGCTTGCTTGAGCGGATGGTTGAGGACGTAGATGACTTCACGAATGGCGCTGTCCAGTCTGATGATATTGCTGTGCTCGTTATAGACAGAAATACAACCAAAATGTAACCTCAAAGCCATATAGTTGTGATATAGTGAATTTATACGACTTCATGCGTTCAGACACGGATAATTAGGGGACGCAAGCCATCAGCGGATGGGAAATAAGGCTGGGAAATACCACAATAGGGGGTTCATGCCAATGCAACAGTCACGTATAAACAGGCAACCAGATACTTCTTTGCAAACGAATCATCGTACCAAAAGCAGTACGCAAGGACAGTCTGCGGGAGCAGATCTGATGAATATTCAGCGCACGATTGGCAACAAAGCTGTTGGCAGCATGCTGACTGTTCAGACGAAGCTTACTGTTGGACCCGTGGGTGATTCTTATGAACAAGAGGCCGACAAAGTCGGTAAAGAAGTAGCTGATCATATCGCAGCATCGGAAAGTGGCGGAGCATCTAAGACTGACGTTCAGCGTACGGAGAGTGAAGGTGCAGGTTCGGAAGAGGAAGAGCTTCAGATGAAGCCGTCGAGCGAAGCAATCCAGCGCTCGGAGAGCGGAGAATCTGAAGAGGAAGAGCTGCAGATGAAGCCGTCGGGCGAAGCAATCCAGCGCTTGGAGAGTGGAGAATCGGAAGAGGAAGAGCTGCAGATGAAGCCATCGGGCGAAGTGATCCAGCGCTTGGAGAGCGGAGAATCGGAAGAGGAAGAGCTGCAGATGAAGCCGTCAGATGGCGGAAGTTTCGACGCTGGGGCGTCCATTGAATCTCAGATTAAATCGAAACAAGGCAGCGGAAGTAAGATGGATGATCAGATTCAAGCGAAGATGGAATCTGCATTCAAGGCTGACTTTAGCAAAGTTAATATACATAATAACGCAGAGTCTACGAAGCTAAACGAATCGTTAGGAGCGGAAGCGTTCGCAACGGGGAATGATATCTTTTTCCGAGAAGGCAGATATAATCCTGAAAGTCATCAAGGTCAGGAACTACTGGGGCATGAATTAACGCATGTAATCCAGCAACGAGGCGGCAAATAAACTTAGATCTACGGCAACAGGGAATATTATTCGCTTGTTGCCTTTTTGTATGGATAACCAGATCGCGTAAAGGAGTAAAGCTCTAATGGCAAAAGGTAACCAAATTCAAACCAAGCCGACCGCATCTGTTCACCAGAATGTGAATCAATCGCAAACATCTCAGACTAGCAGTGCAGCGCCTCAAGCGTTTCCGCTCGCTCCGAACTTCTTTATACAGATGCAGCGTACGGCAGGCAATCGGGCAACGCAAGCTTATACCAATCAACTCATTCAGCGTAATACACCGGCTTCTCCTTTACTTGTGGTTCCTACTGCGGCGCCAGCAGCTACGGCAGCGCAGACGGTAGCACCAACACCGGTAGCAGCAGCGACACAGACAGCAGCTCCAACGCCAGCAGCAACGCAAACTGCAGCGCCAGCGGCGGCAGCATCAGGAATGTCTAAGCAAACCGCAGATATGACTGCGGGTGTCACATCAACATTCAGTGACAGCTTCGGGGCTCGATCGGATAATTTGAAAGATTCTTTTGATAAAACGGATAATGCAAGTGATGCTCAACAATCCGCTAGTATGGGGGCTGTCGCTTCAGCTGCGGATTTGATTGGAGGTCCCTTCCAAATCTTGAGTACGATCAGGGAAACGTTAGCCATTTCTTCAGCTGACCGTACGAAAGGGGATTACGCATCAGCAGGGTTAGCCATAACTGAATCCGGCGGCAAAATGGTCAGCGGCTCGGCAGGTTTGGTTGATAAAGCAGCGAAATCTACGGGTCACAAGGATGGCGTAGGTGGTTCCTCATCAGTCAGCGATTACTCCGGAACGGTTGCTGAGGCGATATCGGCTGTGAAGAGTACCATTATGACCGTTAAGGGTATATATGATATGTACAGTAAGTTCTCCGAGAAGGATACGGGCGAGAAGGCAAAGGGTGTTATTGATGTTATCAGCAATGCCATCCAAGGTGCGCAATCGGGTCTTAAAGTGGCTAAGGGCATCATGGAAATTATGGAGTCAAGTACAGCAAGCTTAACCTCCGTCATACCGGGTGTCAGCATTGCGGTCAGCGGTGTGAAAATTGCCATAAAAACCGTCGATGTGATTAAAGCCGGCTTAAACCGTTCGGCAATGACGGCATTGAAACGTGATTTCAAAGGGAAAGCTGAGAATGCTGCATTCGTCAAAGCTAAAACGTGGTATCGCAACGCAGGCGTGGATAAAGCGAAGCTTGCCGCGCATAAATTAACCCTAGAAACGAAGGCAGCGCAAGGCGATGCGGCAGCTAGAAATCAGCTCGAAGCAATTAAAAACTACGAACTAGCCAAGGAAATGAAGAACATTAATGTGAAGCGGACGACTCGCGGCGGCTTGCAAATTGGCTTAGAGTTAACTAAAATTGCAGCAGACATTGCAACATTGACTGGGGTTGGAGCACAAGTCGGAACACCTCTCAAAATTGTCGCTTCTGGTGTGGGAGCTGCCATGCCAATTGTGCGCTCTTTGAAACAAGCAGGACGCGACCGTGCAGCTAAGGACGGAGCATGGGGCATTACCAAAGCGGTATTCGATGCGAATAAATCGACAGAGAAGAAGTTGGAACGTCGTAGCAGAGATGCGGATCTGATTCTTGATTTAATCAGGAGCTTGCCTGAGATCTACGATCCTGTACCAGCAGCAGCGCCTGCGCCTGCAACGGCAGCACCAGCGACTGGGTCTGCACCAGCAGCGGCAACTCCTGCACCAGCACCGGTAGCTAGGTCTTTCACCGGAGGTGGCCATACAGATCCAGAAGTGATTACTCGCTACAAACAAGTATGTAGTTTTATTGAGGCAGCGGGAGTTAATTGGCCAACGCTTAAAGGCTTAGAGAATGATCGGGATAAACTGAGAGAAGGTCTTATTACTGCGATGGGCCAAAGAGAATAGGAGAGTGGACATACATGCTACCAGATTTGGTACATGCGCGCCATTTGGCGCAACTGGGATTATTGAAGCAAATCCTAGATGAAGCGGATCTTGCCACGAATTTATTGGAAAAATCCGAAGCGATTCCACTTCACGTGTTAATGGCGGGATTTCAAGAGGATAAAAAAGGGCGTGAACGGTTCCTGCACTTTAGTTTTTTACCTCTGAACGATGATGATATTGTTGCCATCCAGCTGCTGCAAATTTACAGTACACTGCCGTTTCATCTACAAGAAGGAGCGCGAGATGGCGTGGCTGCCGTTCTGTTGGAGATCAATACGAGATTGCCAATCGGTCATTTTGGCATTAATGAACAAGACGAACTGCACTACCGATACGTATATAGCATATCAGCGTCAAGTTCTTTTGAGAGTGAAGAGGTATTGGAAATTCTAAGCTTGTTCGTCTACATGTGCGATATGTTTGCTGAGCATGTTGAATTAGTAGCGAGTGGTGAAGCCTCTGCGGAGCAAGTTGTTCAATCTTTGAGATAGTTAAGGTAAACCCGAAAAACCGATTCCTTCCTTAGGAGATCGGTTTTTTGGCAATATCATGCGTTATTTGATTTTAGTCTGTAGTAGTTCGATAAGCTGCTTACCAGGATCTCTCATTTGGCCGCCAGCAGGACGATTTCCATTGCCATTCTTGCCGCCGGTTTGATCGGGTGCGTTAGCGTTTGGTTGTGCAGAAGCTTCTGGTTTATTTTCTGTATTTCCAGATCCAGCATTTCGTTTGCCCTTGCCATCACCGGCGTTTCCGTTATTCCCAGGACCATTTGTACCGCCGTTTCCTCGATTGCCCATACGCGCAGCTGCATCTTCTATAAATTTCTTCTGGGCATCTGTTAGTTTTTCAAACAGCTTGGTCTTGTTTTCATCGCTAAGTTCAGCTTTTGTAACGATTTCCTGAGCAACGGGCAGCATGGCTTGAGCCTGTTCCTTCGTAATGGTAAGTCCATCAGCTTTGTCTAGCATGAGCAGAGTTTGGAACGTACTGAACATTTGTCTTTGCGCCGCATTCATGACAGGTCGGTCTTGAGCATTTTGCTTGCCGTCTGCCTGGGATTGTCCGTTTTGTTGTTGTTGCTGTGGTTGTGCTGAGCTTGCTGCAGCGGGTTGTGAGGAAGACGCATTCCCACAACCACTAAGTAATACGGGGATAAGGATGCATAAGCCCGCTATTTTCTTCATTTTCATCATATTATGTATCACTCCTATCAATCATCTTCTTCACAATCGTACACGACAATTATGAAAAATCTGAGAAGAGAAGCTGAATGATACATAAAAGTTAGCTTAAAATGTGCTGAGATGAAAGAGAAAGTTAGTGCCTGCTCAAGCAATAGTCTTTTTATATTAAAGGAAATATGTAGTTATGGGGAGGTACTATTTCATGCAGGAGCTTGTTGGGGAGTGCAAGGCATGTAAAAAGCCAATTTTCTGCAATGATGGATTTATTGACGGCGTAGTGTTAGAGGATAACACGTTAATATGTTTCGAATGTTTTGATGGAGAGAGCGAAATCAACAGCTAACAGAACAAAAAAACTACGACGGGCCAATTAACGTACACTGCTAATGAAACCAACCGGAAATAGACGTTTAACGGACCAGGATGCCGTTAACTGCCTATTTGGAGCGATGATTCCAAGCTTACGGACTTCAGCGCCGTTATTCGGTTTCAATCTCTCTTATTTTCATAATTTGAAGTAGATTAAGGGCTGTCGAGTCCATAAGATTTTCAAATTCAATCATTTTCAGGGATTAACGTCGCTCCAGTCCTTTAGCCTGGAAAGATGAATCTGAAGTTGATTTCGCACCCATTTCCTTACTCAACAGCTGTATGTTGATTGGTCAGTCGTAGAAAAAGAAGCTGCTCAGGCAGCTCCAAAACTAAACTTGTTTCACACTTTTGACGGTTAAGCTGGGAATATCACTCTTCAAAGCGTACCGCCTGTTCAGCAGATAACCGAAAAGGGAAGCCAGAGATTGCTGGAACAGCATTCCTAGTACAACGGGGACAGCCACAGGAGGCGTGAAGTAGGCAACTGCGAGTACCGCGCCAGCACTAATATTACGCATCCCACTGTTAAACGTAAGTGCTACGACGGCGTCTTGTTTCCACCGCATGAGCTTGGCGACTAACCATCCTAGGATGTAACCAAGTGAGGCTATGAAGAGTACAAATCCGGCTAAACCTAATAATTTAGCATTAAAATCACGTAAATAAGGGGCGATCACGGAGCTGTTGATAGCGACAACGATGCCCATGGTTATTTTCGAAAAAGGACCTAGACGCCCACTCCATTGTTCTTTAATTTTGCCGCGCGTCCATTGATTCAGTAGCATGCCAATGATAGAGGGTAAAACGATCATAAAGAAGAGACCTTTCATCATCGCGAAGGAGTCCATCTGTACTTTGGTGCCAATTAATGCGGATAGTGTGTAGGGAAAGACAAAGGGTGAAAGAATGGTATCCATGAGAATAATCGATAACGTGAGCACGATATTTCCGCGATAAATGGCTACCCAGACGAAGCTTGTAATGCCAGTAGGTATGGCTGCTGCTAAGATGAGGCCAGTTATGGTCATAGGCTCATTGCTGTATACGACATGCCCGAGACCCATCGCAATCAGCGGCATCGCTACATGTAGAATCAACAATGTGGTTATGAGTGGAAGAGGCTGAACGACCACTTTGACGAATTCTTTGAAGCTGGAGCTTATGCTGCCTGCGAAAGTCATAAAGGCAAACAACCAAGGGGATAAATAGCTGAATCCGGATAAATGACTGCCTAGCAAAACACCGATGAGAACGCTGACTGGTGTGATTAGCGGCAAGATTTTTTCTAATTGACGATTCAATTGGGACAGCATTTAGGTGAACATCCTTCCTGCAAACTTCTTAGGCAGCTCTGTCTCCCTATTATAAGAGTTGGTAGGGGGAGTGACTAGCCCCACATCGTTATGGATGGAAATTAGGCGAGCTTTTTTATGCCTCTGGAGAAATGGTTAAAAGGGTGCTTAGGAATGATGAAAACGTTTGCAATGAATTAGGCTATTGGATATAATTGGGGTACAAGTAAGGTGTTTACACTGTGTAAATAGGTTGTGTTTTATGGAATGGACAGCTTCTGTATCGAGGAGTGTTTGTATGAAAAGCAGATGGGAACAGGAATTAGAGGAACAAAGAAATAAACGGCGGCAGGAAATTATTTTAGCGGCTCAGGAGCTTTTTTTGGAAAAAGATTTGCCAGGTGTAACGATGAAAGACATCGGACATCAATTGGGGATCAGCCGTGTGACACTTTACAAATATTATAACTCGATTGATGAGCTGGCATTTGAGGTTCAGATGAAGGTTTTAGACGATTTATTTAGATTTGTCGATTCTCACAAAATCGGTGAACGAGCCGAAGAGAAAATGCGAAACTTGTTATTAGCATGGCAGGATTTTACCCAGACTAGTTCTAGCCATTTGCGCTTTATAGGACTGTTTGATCACTATTACCGAGAAAAGTATCCAACCCGCGAATTGGAGGAGAAGTATAGAATATTCATCCAAAATGTCTTTCCATCGCCTGTTCAGCTTATTCAGGAAGGCATTCAGGATGGTTCGATCCGTCCTGATCTTGATCCAGCCAAATCGTCAGCCATGATTGCTAACACGATGATGAGCATGACGCAGCGAATGGCATCAAGGGGTAATATCCTCCGTGTAGAACAAGAGATCGATCCAGGCGAGATGATGCGGCAGTTAATTGACATGATCATGGCCTATCTGAAACCGGAAGCGTCTTCTATCAGATCGAGTTAGTATTCATGAGAGGGGAGGTCTATCAGCTGTGCAATTTCGTACGTTGCCTCTGTTCAAATCACTTCGTTTTCAGCTGATATTTGGTTTGCTGATTATTGTCATCCCCATCGTGCTATTCATGATCTACAACAATCTATATGCAATCAAAGTTGTTCGAAATCAGGTAGCACAATCGAATAAAAATTTAATCAGCTTATATATGGGACAGATCGACCGGAATTTGGATGAGGTAGATAAGTATTTATTCAACTTCGCTGCGCAAGATACAGGACTGCTGGTACTTGATGTGCAGCGAGATCAAAATGCCGATCGGTACTCTTTTACGAAAATTCAATTGAATAATAAGCTGTTAAAAGACCTCCCTAGCTATAAATTAATGGATATGTTCTTTGTTTACTCGGAGCCGAATCAAGATTTATTGACAGTTATGAGTGATCAAGTCACTTACACCAGACAGGAAGCCGTTGAAAATAGCATTAAGACCATTTTTCAGGATCAACGCGATGGTTCAAATCAGACAAGTCTGAGAGAATGGTTCATGCTAAAGCTCGGCGATCAATACTTTTTGACCCGAGTGATCAAATATGGAAATGTCTATATCGGGGCATGGACGGATGCGAGCAAATTGATGGTTCCCCTGAACCTGGTCGATTTGGGCAACAACGGTAGGGCTCTGCTAGCTACGGACCATTTCGAAGCGATGGCTAACCAAGCATTTGTACAAGAAAATCAAATAAATTTGAATGATGATGGAACGGATTACAAACTCACGGGAAAAGATGAGAAATTTCTAGTCGTAGGTGAAAAATCCGGTAAAGGTCGGTTCAGCTTAATCGCTGTCATACCAGACAGCATCATTCTGGAGAATCTTCCTTTCCTTCGCCGTATTGTATCTTTCATTTTGATGGGGTCACTCGTTTTGTTTCCCTTTATTTTATTTCTTTTGAGGAAAATCATCTTGATTCCGATAAACAGGATCATGATGGCTATGAGGAGAATAGAAGACGGGAATTTGGACGTCCGCATCACATACAGCCCTTCTGTCATTGAATTCGACAAGATGAACCAATCCTTCAATCGCATGATATCGCAAATACAAGAATTGAAAATCAATGTTTTGGAAGAACAATTAAATCATCAGAAGGCCGAACTCAAGCATTTGCAGCTTCAAATTAATCCGCACTTCTTTTTAAATGCCTTAAACATTATTTATAATTTGGCGCAGGTGAAAGACTTTGCATTGATTCAGGAAATGGCGCTTTGTCTCGTACAATATTTTCGCTTTATGTTTCGGAGTAACATGGCATTCGTCGCTTTAAGGGATGAGGTCGAGCATACGCTTAATTACTTTCGTATCCAGGAGATGCGGTTTCCCAAAAATTTGACCTATGATCTATCCGTTCCAGACAATCTGATGGATAGTTTGGTTCCTCCGCTTGTTATTCAAACCTTTGTCGAAAATACGATCAAACATGCAGTTAGCATGGATAAACAGGTTCATATTGGTATAACCATTGAAGCCATAGAAGTTAATAGAATCCGTATACGGGTGCAGGATACTGGAAAAGGATTCCCTGAAGACGTTTTGGCTCGGCTGCAGATGGAAATGGATATCGGTAACGGAGAAGGTCATCATATCGGGATATGGAATGTGCAGCGTCGATTGCGCCTGCTGTATCAAGATCAAGCCCAGATCATGTTTACAAATGGTGCGGGGCACGGCGCAGTGATTGAAATTCTCATCCCATTTCATGAGAAGAAAGGCGGAGAAGGCTATGCTTCAATTGCTGGTCGTGGACGATGAAATTTATGCTGTACGAGGGATAAAAGCGGGGGTACCGTGGGACCAGCTTGGGTTTTCAAAGGTTCATGAAGCTTTTAACATTCGACAGGCGAAGGAAATCTTTGGGACTCAGAAAATTGATGTTATGCTTTGCGACATTGAAATGCCGGAAGGTGACGGATTTCAACTGTTATCTTGGGTCAAAGAACACTCTCCGGATACCGAGTCCCTCTTCTTAACCTGTCATGCTGATTTCGAATTCGCGCAAAAAGCGATTCAATTGGGAAGTCTGGATTACATGCTCAAACCTGTCCGTTTTCCGGAATTGGAGAAAGCCGTTCGCAAAGCCATCGAACAACTGGAAAAGAAAAGAGGATTAGTCCAATTTAATGAAACCTATAAACACTACTATCAGTTATGGGAATCGTACCAACCCATGGTTGTTGAGCGTTTTTGGCAGGATTTAATACATAGGTCGATCCCTTCGAATAAGGTTCAAATCAAAGAAATTATGGCGAAGCAAAATATACCTTATAGCGATACAGCCTTATTTGTGCCGATATGGATCAGTGTTCAGCGTTGGCATAAAAAACTGACTCTTCGTGAAGAAAAAATAATGGAATACGCCTTGCGTAATTCTTTGGAAGAATTGGCTGTATGGAAAGCGGCCAAAGGCCAAATCGTTCAGGTCAAAAGCGGAGGGTTACTGATCATCCTCTCGGTCGACCCGGATAGCAGGATCGATAAAGAGAAGCTTTCCAGCGAAATGCAGGGGTATATCGATGCCTGTAATCATTACTTTTTCTGTGATCTTTGTTGTTATATCGGTGCTCCCGTATTGATGGAGGGAATGCTGGAGATGTTCGAATCCTTAGTCACGATGGAATCACACAATGTTACAAAAACGAATAAAATTTTCTTCTTGAGTGAACAACAATGCAGTTACGATACCTTTCCGCTGCCTAAAATGAACGGTTGGGCGGAAATGCTCAAGTGTGGATGCAAAGGGAAACTGCTGAAAGAAATCGATCAAAGTTTGGATGCGATGAAGCAAATGGAAAGACTCGATGCCAAATTGCTGCGCGGATTTTATGAGGACTTTCTGCAAATGATTCATCACGTATTGCATTATAAAGGCCTGAGGGCGCATCAGGTTTTTTCGGAAGAACTCCTGTCTATGCAAGCATCGTCCGTTTCCCGTTCCATAGCTGATCTCAGACAATGGATAAACACGATGATCGAAGAAGCTGCACGTCGAATTAATATAGTGGATGAAAGCCAAACCGTTGTGGAAAAAGCGAAACACTATATCGCTCAGCACATCAACGAAGATGTTTCGCGGGAGGATATCGCCAGCCATGTGAATATGAATCCAGACTACCTGACAAGAATCTTTAAGAAAGAAACCGGCTTGACGATTTCTGATTATGTTCTTCAGGAACGGGTAGAATTGGCTAAAGAGATGCTGGTGAAGACGGATCTTCCGATTGGAAGCATCGCCTCTTCGGTGGGCTACAATAATTTTTCCCATTTCTCAAAAATGTTCAAGAAAGCGACGGCCATTAATCCACAGGATTACCGCAAATTATATGAAACTTACCAGACATAAAGTTCCTTAAACATGAGATCGTTCCCTTCTCGGGTTCGGTCTTTTTTTGTTCAAAAAGAAGTCGGAAATGCGATAACAGGAAGTCGGGAAACAGGTAGAGTGCAAAGTGGCAGAACTATATGATGAGAGTATAACGGATGAGGGGGGAACGATGTGGGGACAACGACAACAACTAGGACAAACTCAGCGACCACGACAGCTTCTGGGATAACGGCAACGAAATCAATAACTAGAAAAAAATTGAGAAAGTTATGGAGGTATGCCCCACTGTTTGTGATGGTCATACCCGAAATCATTTATCTAATCATCAACAACTATTTGCCGATGTTTGGCTTGATCATCGCATTCAAAGACGTTAACTTTACGAAAGGAATTTGGGCCAGTGATTGGGTAGGATTAAAAAATTTCGAGTACCTGTTCAAAACCTCCGACGCTATGCTGATTACCCGAAATACGATTCTATATAATTCGGCTTTTATTATCATTAATTTAATCATCGCCGTCGGCGTAGCTATTTTGCTGAATGAAGTGAAGAAGAAATTATTTGCCCGGTTCTACCAAAGCGTCATTCTCATCCCCTATTTGATTTCTATGGTTATTGTCGGTTATTTGGTGCTTGCCATGCTAAGTGGAGAAACCGGTTACATTAATAAACAAGTCCTGCCTATGCTTGGAATGGATCCAATCTCATGGTATAGCGAAGCCAAATATTGGCCGTATATTTTGACCTTTGTGAACATTTGGAAGCATGTTGGATACTTATGTGTCATCTATTTAGCGGCGATTATTGGAATCGACCCTGAATATTACGAGGCGGCTAGGATTGACGGAGCAAGTAAATGGCAGCAGATCACGAACATTACAATCCCTTTAATCGCTCCGGTTATCGTGATTATGACGCTGCTGCAAATCGGCCGTATATTTTACTCGGAGTTCGGATTGTTCTATCAAGTACCGCTTGATACGGGCGCGCTCTTTCCTACAACCAACGTTATCGATACGTATGTCTATCGGGCTTTACTAAGATTAGGCGACATCGGCATGTCTTCGGCAGCGGGCCTATATCAATCCGTTGTGGGATTCATTCTCGTACTCATCTCGAATTACGTGGTGAGCAAGCGAAACAGCGATAACGCTTTGTTTTAATAAGGAGGGAGGGAATTCAATTGAAAGTAAAAAGCCAACTGTACCAAGCGATCATTCATGTTTTCTTTATTGGCATTGTTTGTCTCTGTCTTCTTCCGTTTTTTCTGCTCGTGATTACTTCTTTTACCGATGAAATGACCATTGTATCAGAAGGGTATTCCTTCCTACCGAGTAAATTCAGCTTGGCAGCGTACGAATTTTTGTGGAACGATTCCTCCAACATATTTCGGGCGTACGGCATAACCATCCTAGTTACGGTAGTTGGTACGTTTGTGGGGCTGTCCATTACTGCCCTATGCGCCTATCCATTATCTAGAAAGGATATGCTGATTCGCAAGCCGCTCTCGTTTATTGTGTTTTTCACACTGCTGTTTAACGGAGGTCTGGTCCCCACCTACCTGGTATATACACAAGTGTTCGATATGAAAAACACACTGCTGGCCTTAATCATTCCCGGTTTGTTATCCAACGGATTTTACGTGCTGATTATGCGAACCTTTTTTATGACTTCAATCCCGACCCCGGTTATTGAATCAGCGTCCATTGACGGGGCTGGGGAATTTAAAATCTTTTTCCAGATCGTGCTTCCGCTCTCTCTTCCCATTCTGGCTACGGTCGGATTGATGCAAACGATCGGCTATTGGAACGATTGGTTCAACGGATTAATCTATGTGACCGACAGCAAGCTGTTCAGTTTGCAAAATTTGTTAAACCGGATTTTGTTAAACGCGCAATTTTTGTCAAGCAACGCGAGCAGCAGCACAACGGAACTTGCTGCAAGCAGTAACATTCCGATGGAATCGGTCCGGATGGCTATGGCGGTTATTGGGACTATTCCATTGCTGATTGCATACCCTTTTTTTCAAAAATATTTCGTCAAAGGTCTCGTTATTGGAGCAGTCAAAGGCTAGGCTATACTCGGCATCAGCCGGTTAGCATAAATGCTAGATAAAACTAGGGAGGCTACGAAAATGAGAGGGAATAGAAAGAGCGTCCAAACAGTGTTAGCGGGAATGATAGCCGTTTCTCTTCTATTGACGGCTTGCAGCAGTGGTGGCGGTGGCTCTACAGCTACAACCGCACCAAGCGCGTCAGGGGAAACAGGAAAGGCGAAGTCAGATTTAAAACCTTATGAACTAACAGTGGCCTACTATAAAATTGGTAACAACAAGGATCTGCAGGAGGTCCAAGATGCCGTTAACAAACTAACCAAAGAGAAAATTAATGCAACGGTTAAATTTGTGCCTATTGACCCTGCTGCATATCAGCAACAAATCAATCTGATGCTTGCGAGCAATGAAAATCTGGACTTGCTAGTCACTTTGACAGCACTCGGCTACGGTACGCAAGCAGCAAAGGGACAGCTTGTTCCTTTAGAGGATCTACTTAAGAAATATGGACAGGATATTGTCAAGGTCGTCACACCGGAGATTCAAAAAGCGACGATGGCCAGCGGTAAACTTTATGGCATACCTAGCGTACGCGACTGGGCAGCCGACTACGGTATCCTGATGCGCAAAGATATTGTTGATAAATACAAGATTGATCTGAGCAAAATCAAAACCTTTGATGATTTGGATGCCGTATTCAAGGTCGTCAAAGATAACGAGCCGAATATGGCGGCTATTGTTCCGGAAGGCGGAGGTACGTCCTTTATAACGTCCATTGCACCTGGCTTTATGGACCCTTTGAATGATGATAACGGCGTGCTGCCGGACCATGATAATAACCTGAAGGTAGTCAATTGGTTTGAAACGAAGCAATATGCGGATTTATTGAAAATGGTCAGAAGATGGTATTTGGACGGCTATATCCCTAAGGATATCGCTACAAACAAAATTCGCCCTGAAGACCTTGTGAAGGCCGGCAAAGCTTTTTCCTTTACAGTGCATATGAAGCCTGGCTATGAAACGAAGGAAGCCATCTTGACGGGCACACCGATGGTTGCAGCTCGCATTATCCCACCTGTCACTTCTACGTCGTCGATTGCAAACATCATGTTCAGTATCGCCAAAAACTCGAAGGATCCGGAGAGAGCCATGATGTTCCTCAACTTGCTATACTCCGACAAAGAGTTGATCAACTTGATCGACTATGGCATTGAAGGAAAGCACTACGTCAAAAAGGGTGACTTGATCAGCTTTCCGAATGGCGTCGATACGCAGAATGCCACCTATAGCCCGAATCATGGATGGGAGTGGGGCAATCAATTCCTTTCCTACATCTGGGAAACGGATCCTGTTAGTCTTTGGAAAGATCAGGCTGATTTCAACAAATCGTCCAAAAAGTCAAAAGCGCTCGGCTTCAGCTTCACAGTCGATCCAGTTAAAACGGAAGTGGCTGCTGTTCAAAGCGTGAAGGACCAGTTTAAATTAGGTTTGGAAACCGGTACGCTGGATCCGGATAAAAACTTGCCTGAATTTATAAGCAAAATGAAGGCTTCAGGTATGGACAAAATTATAGCTGAGAAGCAAAAGCAGCTTGATGAATGGGCGAAAACCAATAAGTAGTATTTTGCGAGGAGTAGCTGCATGTCCCCTACAGAGATACAGGAGAGAAACATACCGTTTGTACCAGTAATGACTGCGATTTTTTTTGGGTCCGTTCTGGCGACACTCGGAATGAGCTCGATAAGTGTAGCGTTTCCCGTGTTGATGGGTCAATTTCATACCGATTTGACGACTATGCAGTGGACGATGACGGGCTACTTACTGGCAACCGGAGTGGTAGCTCCCGTCACCGGCTATCTTGGGGAAAAGATCAGCACCAAGTACCTTTATGTCGCTGCGCTTATTGGTTATACGCTGATTTCAGGGCTTTGCGCTTTTGCATGGAGTATTGAATCGTTAATTGCGTTTCGAATTGTACAGGGTATATTTGGCGGTATGATCTTGCCGGCCACGATGACGATCCTTTATCAGCTGATACCCCGAGCAAAGCAGGCGTTTGCGCTCAGCATGTGGACCTTGTCGACGATGCTTTCGCCCGCGTTCGGACCTCTATTGGCGGGCTGGCTGATCGGAAAGTTCGAATGGAAATGGCTGTTCTTCATGGACATTCCGTTCGGCATTGCGGCAGTTGCAGTCGCTTGGCGGCTTATTCCCTATTACAAACTGAATACACCGAAAACGTTTGATTTGCCCGGCTTTGTTACCGTAATTTTGAGCAGCGGCTCCCTCCTGATCGCCTTCAGCGAAGCACATGCATGGGGATGGAGCTCGTGGAGAACGCTATCGCTGCTCGCTTTCGGCTTCCTGATGCTCGGGTGCTTCATTCGGAGAGAATTGACGGTCCCCGAGCCACTCTTGAATTTAAAGGTATTTGTCAATGTGAAATATACGGTTAGCCTTGCCGTGCTGGCCATTATTACACTCAACTTGTATTCAGGCGCCTATTTGATACCGGTGTTCCTGCAGAATGTTCAGGGGGCATCCGCGCTGGAGGTCGGTTTGGTCTTACTTCCGGCAACACTTGCGATGGCAGGCGTGATGCCGCTTGTCGGCAAGCTGTATATGAGAATAGCCCCGCAATGGCTGATCGTTTCCGGAATTCTCTTGATCGCGGTTGGAACGTTAGCCATAGGACGTCTGGATGTGAACGTATCGCAATGGTACATCACTCTGTGGCTGACCATACGCTACATCGGGCTTTCGTTAACGATCATGCCGCTTACCAATATCGGTATGGAGGCCATCCCGCGTGAACTGTCCGGTCACGCTTCATCGGTGAATAACTGGATCCGCCAAGTCTTCGGTTCCTTCTCAATCGCGTTGTTTACTTCACTTATTGCATCACGGTTGACCGTACACAACCAAGCGCTTGGTCTAGATGGGGCTGCGGAAGCCGAGCGAAAGTTGCTGAAGGCGGAAGCCTTCACGATGAGCTCCAATGACGTGTATATCGTGGCGACGTTGATCGTATTAGTTGGCCTTCCTCTCGTATGGACGCTGTTTAGAGGCAAACCAAGGAATGAAAAGTTGGCGATCCATAAGCTTGGGGACTTTAAAAATTTAACACAAAAGGAGCAGTTAAAATGAGTATTTCAATTGGCGTCAATTTATTTTCAGTCTTTCAGGCCCTAAACAACGACTATTTTGGCACCCTTGAAAAGGTAGCTGCAGCAGGCTATACCAATGTGGAATTAATCACCACCAATTTTATGACAGGCATCCGATACAGTGATTCATTCCCTTTGCAAACCATCAAAAATAAGCTGGATGAACTAGGGCTTAAGCCCATAGCTGCCCATG
The DNA here is from genome assembly GCF_013141785.1 of Paenibacillus germinis. Lineage (NCBI taxonomy): Bacteria > Bacillati > Bacillota > Bacilli > Caryophanales > Paenibacillaceae > Paenibacillus > Paenibacillus germinis. Next base: position 85,488 of record NZ_WHOC01000076.1, on the reverse strand, counting down.
AACGACTGGATCAAGATGCCCGGAATTGGGACCAGTTAATTCAAGAAAATGCTGAACTTGGATGTAAAGCGATTGTATTGCCGTCTGCCTGGATCAAAAATCGTGAAGATACACTGAAAACCGCAGAACAGTTGAATGCAATCGGGAAAAAATGCAAGGAAAACGGGTTGCAATTTTACTTTCATAATCACTTCCATGAATTCAAAAGATGGGGAGATACGACCTTATACGATATTTTAGTTGAAAATACGGACCCGTCCTATGTCAAATTTGAGTTGGATTTGGTCTGGGTTATGCGCGCAGGACTTGATCCCATGGCCGTTCTTGAGAAATTAGGCAGCCGATGCGATATCGTCCATCAGAAAGATTTAAATAAAGATATCGTCATTCTAAACGTATTTGACGCCCTCCAGCCAGGTGATGAAGATTTGGATATGATGCAGCTATATCGCGGGAAGGGATACATACAAGCAGGTGACTTTGTGGATCTTGGAACCGGCGTAATAGACTTCAAAGCCACCTACGACAAAATAAAAGAAATGGGCACTATCCAATATGCCTTTGTTGAAAATGAGGGTATAAGCGACGATAAATTTACAAGTATTGAGAATGATTTAAAAGTTTTGCAAAAGTATGTATAGAGCCGCTTAAATGGCGAATTTGATCATAGGGAGTGTTCGATCATGTCATCAGCTAAATTAAAAATCGGAATTATAGGCTGCGGCGGCATTGCCAACCAAAAGCATATGCCTTCTTTAGCCAAACTCACCCATTTAGGCGAAATGGTCGCTTTCTGCGATATCGTTGAAGAGCGGGCCGTGAAAGCTGCAAAGGAATTTGGAACGGAGCAGGCGAAAGTTTATTTGGACTATAAGGAATTATTGCAAGATGAGTCTATTGACGTTATTCATGTGTTGACTCCCAATCTTCAGCATTCCTTCATAACGGTAGCTGCGCTGGAGGCAGGTAAGCATGTCATGTGCGAAAAGCCTATGGCCATCAATTCGATTGAAGCTAAAAAGATGTTAGAGGCAAGCAAGAGGACAGGAAGAAAATTGACCATTGGTTATCAAAATAGATTCAGAGACGATTCGCAAGTATTGTACAAAGCATGCCGCCATGGGGAGTTCGGCGATATTTATATGGCCAAAGCACACGCCCTTCGCAGACGCGGAGTTCCTACCTGGGGCGTATTTACAGACAAAGAGCAACAGGGTGGCGGACCGTTGATCGACATTGGCACGCATGCGCTGGATTTATCTCTCTGGTTCATGGACAATTACAAGCCAAAATCGGTGACAGGATCGGTATTTCACAAACTAGGCGATAAGTTCGAAGGCAACATATTCGGTCCATGGGATCCGAAAAGCTATGAGGTTGAAGATTCGGCTTTCGGATTTATCAAAATGGAGAATGGTGCAACGATATTCCTGGAATGCGCATGGGCGCTGAATATAACCGATACCAGAGAAGCCATGACTACCCTGTGCGGAACAGAAGGTGGCGCGGAAATGAAAGGCAGTCCTGCTATGGGCAAAGGTGAGTTGGTGTTTAACAGCGCCAAGTTTGGAAAGCTAGTCGAAACCAAGGCAACTACGGGTGGCGGCATTGCTTATTTCGACGCAGGCGCTGAAGATCCAGGCGTGAAAGAGGCCAGACAATGGCTGGAGAGTATTCTCCAAGACACGGAGCCACTTGTCAAACCTGAACAAGCATATGTTGTTACCCAGATTTTGGAGGCAATCTATGAATCGGCAAAAACAGGGAAAACGATCGAGATTGCTGATAGATCTGTTGAATAGAAAAAGGAGTAAAAATTTTCAATGAAAATTTTTATTTCCAAGTGATGGATGACGTGCTATGATATTTAACAATTGCATACGAATGAATCCCTAGGGGCGCCGCAAGGCTGAGACAGAGCAATCTGAACCCTTTGAACCTGAACTGGGTCATACCAGCGGAGGAAAGTGGAACGATCATTGAGGCCATCTTTGTATGTTTATTAGGCGGCAACCTACAACCACTTTTCTTTGGAAAAGTGGTTTTTTTCATGCCTGAAATTAAGTTTTGGGGTGAAATTGATTATTTAAACCCATTCCATACAGTGTGGTAAAGAAAGTTGGCTGGGCCTTAATTTTGTGATTTTATTTGGATTCCTGCACTTTAGTGATGTTTTTCATCGCTAGAGACAGTGTGAGGGGGAAAAGAACCTCCGTAGCGATGAAAAACATGCTTAAAACAAAAAGATGAGGATGATTTAGGGAGATGTCCACTCTGAAGCGATGTTTTTCATCGTTAAAGTCGGAATAGATGAGCTAGCTGGTGGGTTAGCGATGTTTTTCATCGTTAGAGTAACTGATTGCTGATTGTGAGTGAGTTTTGAGTGATTTTAGCGATGTTTTTCATCACTAAAGTTGGAATAGATGATCTAGCAGGTGGGTTAGCGATGCTTTTCATCGTTAGAGTAGCTGATTTCTGGTTGTAAGTGGGTATTGAGCCATTTTAGGGATGTTTTTCATCGCTAAAGTTGGAATAGATAATCTAGCAGGTGGGTTAGTGATGTTTTTCATCGTTAGAGTAGCTGCTTGCTGGTTGTAAGTGAGTATTTAGTGATTTTAGGGATGTTTTATACCGCTAAAGTGTATGCGAAGGGGAAAAGTGTCTCCGTAGTGATGAAAGACATACTTTAAACCCGAGATGAAGCTGGATAAGGGAATTTCTCATTTTGTAGTGTTATTTTTAGCAATGCTCAGGAAGGGAGTTGAGCCTCAATATGTCAGGATATGAACTGCATGTCATTTCCAATGGCAAGTTGTCTTGGACGGAACTAGCGGCGATTGCAGCTCAGATTCACCCCCATGTTACAGCTATTCATATACGTGAAAAGACGAAATCATTAGACGAGATTTTCTTAGGTGTTCAGTTTCTGCTCGAATCAGGTATTCCGGCGAAAAGCCTTTATATCAATGGTTACCCGTCCATTGTTACGGCTGCAGCTTTAGGCGGATTACAACTCCAGGGCAGCACCCCGCCGCTTTCAACCCTAAGAGAATTCTCTCAGGGAGTGCAGAGGACTGGCGTATCGATACATAGTGCGGAGGAAGCTAAGCAACGAGAGCGGGAGGGTGCAGATTATGTGATGTTCGGTCATATTTTTCCTACGAATTCTAAGCTGGGTATCCCACCTCGGGGGTTGGAGTCGCTCAGAGATGTGGCAGCCCAAGTATCAATTCCGATTATTGCTATCGGAGGCATGAGACCTGAACGTGTAGGATCAGTTTTGGAAGCGGGAGCTTCTGGTATAGCAGTGATGAGTGGGATCTGGGAAGCGGAAGACCCTTCAGAAGCAGTGAAAGCTTACGCCAAAGTACTAGAGCGAAAGGAGGTGGGATAAATGAAACATATGAACGATGTGATCATCGTCGGCGGCGGAGTCATTGGCTCCTCCATCGCCTATAACCTGGCAAAGAGAGGCCAGTCCGTCATGCTCCTCGAACGCGGGAGGCTTGGCATGGAGGCCTCAGCGGCGGCGGGTGGCATGCTCGGAGCACAATCCGAGATGGAGGATACGGGGCCGCTTTTCCAGTGGGCCCGGCAAAGCCGAGCGATGTTCCCTCAGCTGAGCGAGGAATTGAAAGCTCTCACGGGCATCGACATCGGCCTCGTCCGTGAAGGATTGCTGAACGTTGCGCTCAGCGACGTTCAAGAGCAGGAGCTGCGCGCGAGGGAGAAGCTCCAACGCGCTGCGGGCGAGCAGGCGGAGTGGCTGAGCGCAGCTGCAGCCGCCAAGCTCGAGCCCGCCTTGAGCGGGGCGACGCGCGGAGCCTTATACCTGCCGGGCGATGGGCAGGTAGAGGCACCGCTGCTGGCGGCGGCGTTCGCGCAGGCAGCCCGGGTGCTGGGGGCGAAGGTGCAAGAATTCGCCCAGGTACAAGGGCTGCTGACGGAGCGAGGCCGAGCCGTCGGGGTTATGACGAGCGAAGGTCCGCTCTATAGCGACAACGTCGTTGTGGCTGCTGGCACGTGGAGCGGACAGCTAATGGCACGTATCGGCGTCGACCTGCCGATGTATCCCGTGAAGGGCGAGTGCTTCTCTGTCCTTACGACGAAGCCGCTGCTCAGGAAGACCCTGTTCACGACAGGGTGTTATATCGTCCCGAAAGCCGGAGGACGACTGCTGGTCGGCGCGACGGTAGTGCCGAACAGCTACGACCGCAAGGTGTCGCTGGCTGGGTTGGCTGAGCTGATGGATCGCGCGAGGCTGCTTATGCCCGCTCTTGGCGAAGCCGAGTGGGAGAAAGCTTGGTCGGGTCTGCGACCGCAGACGGCAGATGGGCTGCCGTACATCGGCAAAGTGCCGGCGTACGAGGGTTTATATGCTGCTTGCGGGCATTACCGCAATGGGATTTTGCTCAGTCCGGTCACCGGGAAGGTGATCGCGGATTTTGTTTTAGGTGGTGGAGAGGATTCCTTTCAGCCTGAGCTGGAGCTGGTATTGGAGATAGGATCTGAGACAGAATTAGGATCAGAGACAACATCAGGGACAGTGACAGGAACAGGAACAAGAACAGAAGCACAGACCTTTTCGGCTATGGAATCATTGCTCGATGCTTTTAGTCCTGATCTATCTGGGCAATCGAAGCGGATTGGGCGGCGTGAAGGGAAACAATTTTCAGCCATAGGAAAGGAGCTGCACAGCATTGAAGCTGCACATTAATGGGCAAAGCGTAGATATTCCAGATTCTATCCGAACCATTGAAGAGCTGCTCAAGCATTTTGATTTGAGTGAGAAAATGCTCGTCGTGGAACATAACGAAAACATTTTACAAAAAGAAGATCACGCGAAAGTTGAGCTTTCCGAAGGACATAAAATCGAAATCGTTCATTTTGTTGGAGGGGGATAATTCTTATGTTAAAAATCGGTCCTTACGAGTTTCGTTCACGACTATTGCTAGGCACGGGGAAATTTCCGGATTTCAATATTCAGAAGCAAGCGGTTGAGGTTAGTGAATCTCAGATTTTGACGTTTGCGGTGCGTCGTATGAATATTTTTGAAGCGAGTCAGCCTAATTTCCTGTCGATGCTGGATGTGTCGAAGTTCACCCTACTGCCGAATACGGCAGGCGCCAAAACAGCTGAAGAAGCTGTACGCATCGCGAGACTAGCGAAGGCTTCCGGACTTTGCCATATGATCAAAGTTGAAGTTATTGGAGACGAGATGACGCTGCTGCCTGACCCGGTTGAAACGTTGAAAGCCTCGGAAATGCTGCTGGAGGAGGGCTTCATCGTGCTGCCATACACATCAGATGATGTTCTTTTAGCCAAACGCTTGCAAGCGCTCGGTGTTCATGCCATTATGCCTGGCGCATCGCCAATCGGAACAGGTCAAGGCATCATCAATCCGCTGAACCTGAGCTTCATTATTGAGCAAGCGACCGTACCTGTAATCGTCGATGCCGGCATTGGCGCTCCTTCGGACGCGGCGCTTGCTATGGAGATGGGAGCTGATGGTGTGCTGCTCAACACCGCTGTCTCGGGTGCCAAGGATCCGGTCAAAATGGCTTACGCCATGAAATTGGCGATTGAAGCCGGACGTGTCGGATTCGAAGCGGGGCGTATTCCGAAGAAGCGTTATGCTTCGGCTAGCAGTCCGATGGAGGGTTTTAGTCGCGTTTAGTTGGGGAAGAGCAGAAGTGTGAATCGGAGAAAGCCGAAAATGACGTCTCGCGTGAGGGATAGCAGATAATCCATGGTGAGCGGTCGAAAATGGCCTTCTCGGCTAATGTTACCGGGTTGAAGCAAGAGTGTGTGTCTGAAAGGGGGAGCAAGATGTCTGTTTACAAAGCATTAACGATCGCGGGCTCGGATAGCGGAGGGGGTGCGGGGATTCAAGCAGACCTGAAGACGTTTCAAGAGCTGGGCGTTTATGGGATGTCGGTCATTACTGCTGTGACTGCGCAGAACACGCTGGGTGTTCAAGGGGTTTATCCGATGAGCGCTGAGGCGATCGAGCAGCAGTTGGCTTCTATCGGGGAAGATCTACCTCCCAATGCGCTCAAAACAGGGATGTTATTCAGTGGTGACATTATACGAATCGTAGCGGCCGCGATACAAACTTACAAGTGGGAGCGTGTCGTGGTCGACCCAGTGATGATAGCCAAAGGCGGGGCCTCCTTACTTCAGCAAGAGGCTGTTGAGGCGATGATCCACTCTTTATTGCCGCTGGCCGATGTGGTTACACCAAACATACCTGAAGCTGAAGCGCTCAGCGGCTTGCAAATAACGGACAGTGAATCGCGTCAGCAGGCTGCGAAGCAGATTCATCTTTACGGCTGCAAGAACGTGATGATTAAAGGCGGTCATGAAGTAAATACGGAGCATGCAACTGATTTGCTCTATGACGGGAAGACTTTCACGGAGTTTTCGTCCAGACGTTTGGTTACCAAGCATACGCACGGTACAGGTTGCACGTTTGCTGCTGCGGTCACTTCGGGACTTGCGCAGGGCTTAACGACGAATGAAGCCATCCAACTGGCAAAAAGATTCATCCAAGCTGCAATTGCGGATCCATTACACATAGGCAGCGGTCATGGCCCTACGAACCATTGGGCTTATCAACGTGGAGTAAGAGCAAGTATTACTCGAACGGTGGCGAATGAGCTTGATAGAACATCAGCTGGCGGACAGCTAAAGAGTGATAAGGCTGTGGGCGCTGAAGCTAATGCCGCTAGCTTTGATGACATTTTCGTCAACGAGGATGTTTTCATACGAGGTGTACGATGAAAATCGAGCAGCTGCGCAAAGCGCTGCGTTTGTATTTGGTCATGGGCAGCCCGAACTGTGGCGGGGCTGACCCATATGCAGTGCTGGAGGCCGCGATTGCCGGCGGCATTACGATGTTTCAGTTCCGCGAGAAGGGCGCCGGAGCCCTGCAGGGGGCGGCGAAGTTCGAGCTGGGCGCGCGGCTGCGCCGCTTGTGCGCGCAGCACGCGATCCCCTTCATCGTCAACGATGATGAAGGGCTCGCTCTAGAGCTTGAGGCCGATGGTATTCACATCGGCCAAGAAGACGCTTCAGCCGCCGCTGTGCGGCAGCGGCTGAAGAACATGATCGTAGGCGTCTCGGCCCACGATCTTGGCGAAGCCCAGTCGGCGCTCGCCGAAGGCGCCGACTATCTTGGCGTAGGCCCCCAATACGCCACGCGCACCAAGCTGGATGCGCGTGAGGTCCAGGGGCCTGCCGTCATCCAGCGGATTCGCGCAGGCGGCATCCGGCTGCCGCTCGTTGGCATCGGAGGCATCGATGCCACGAACGCATGCCACGTCATCCGCGCAGGGGCGGATGGCGTAGCCGTAGTCAGCGCGATTGCAAGCGCGCACTCACCACGTGAAGCAGCAGCTGAGCTGCTTAGAAACATCAAATAGAGGAGGAATTCGTATGACAACGACTAATAGTAGTTCTGTGAAAGACGTCCAAATTTCAACATTTCCAGGAAGTAAAAAGGTGTATGTACAAGGCTCAAGACCCGATATTCAAGTGCCAATGAGGGAAATTTCTTTGGGAACCTCCACGAATATACAAGGAGAGGAAGTAGCTAATGAGCCTGTGCAGGTTTATGACACAAGTGGTGTTTATACCGATACAGAACTGAAAACGGATATCCGTCAGGGTCTTCCCGCTAATCGCTTATCATGGATCGAAGAACGTGGTGACGTTGAATCTTACGTTGGACGTGAAGTGAAGCCAGAAGATAATGGGCTTGCATCTCCTGATGCAAGAGGTGCCGCTGAAATATTCCCTGGCTTACACCGCAGGCCGCTCCGAGCTAAAAAAGGCTGCAACGTGACACAGATGCATTATGCACGCCAAGGCATCGTGACACCGGAAATGGAGTACATTGCGATTCGAGAGAATCTCGATGCTGAATTCGTTCGTAAAGAGGTCGCTATAGGTCGTGCCATCATTCCTTCCAATATTAATCATCCCGAAAGCGAGCCGATGATCATCGGACGCAACTTCCTTGTGAAAATTAATGCCAATATTGGAAATTCCGCCGTCGCTTCTTCCATTGAAGAAGAAGTAGAAAAAATGACGTGGGCTACCCGGTGGGGCGCCGACACGATTATGGATTTATCGACAGGGAAAAACATACATACAACACGCGAATGGATCATTCGTAACTCCCCGGTTCCTGTTGGAACAGTGCCGCTGTATCAAGCACTCGAAAAAGTGAACGGCAAAGCAGAGGACCTCACTTGGGAAGTGTACCGTGATACGCTGATTGAGCAAGCAGAACAGGGCGTTAGCTACTTCACTATCCATGCAGGCGTACTGCTGCGTTACATCCCTATGACAGCTCAGCGCGTAACTGGTATCGTCTCCCGCGGTGGATCCATCATGGCTGCATGGTGCCTAGCTCATCACCAAGAGAACTTTCTCTATACGCATTTCGAAGATATTTGCGAAATAATGAAAGCTTACGACGTCGCCTTCTCGCTTGGTGATGGACTCCGCCCTGGATCGATCGCGGATGCGAACGATGAAGCCCAATTCGCCGAATTGGAAACACTAGGTGAGCTGACGCAAATCGCTTGGAAGCACGACGTCCAAGTGATGGTCGAAGGACCAGGCCACGTGCCGATGCACCTGGTCAAAGAAAATATGGACCGTCAGCTGGAAGTTTGCCAAGAAGCGCCATTCTACACGCTTGGACCGCTGACGACCGACATTGCGCCAGGCTACGACCATATCACCTCGGCCATTGGGGCAGCGATGATCGGCTGGTTCGGCACCGCGATGCTTTGCTATGTGACGCCGAAGGAGCATCTCGGCCTTCCGAATAAGGAAGACGTACGCGTTGGGGTTATCACGTACAAGATCGCTGCGCACGCCGCCGATCTGGCTAAGGGCCATCCGGGAGCGCAAATCCGCGACAACGCGCTGTCGAAGGCGCGCTTCGAATTCCGCTGGCGCGATCAGTTCAATCTCTCGCTCGATCCGGAACGCGCCATCGAGTACCACGACGAGACGCTGCCGGCCGAAGGCGCGAAGACAGCGCACTTCTGCTCCATGTGTGGACCGAAGTTTTGCAGCATGCGCATTACGCAGGATATAAGGCAGTACGCACACGCACAAGGGCTTGATGAAGAGTCCGCGCGGAACAGTGGCATGGAAGAGAAGTCCAAAGAATTCCGTGAAGCAGGAAGTCAAATATATCAATAAAATAGAGGGACGTTTCCACCATTAATGGGTGACAGAAACGTCCCTTTTTGCTACCATAGAGAAAAGCTTAACTTCGTTAATTCGTTAAAGCGTTGAAATGGTCAGAAAAGAGGACATTCATGCTTGCTGAGACTGCAATTGACATGAAATCCTTTTCGCATTATGATACGGTTAAAAAGATTTGACCGTCGTTTAATTAATCTCATTAAGAGATTAAGAGTTGACCATGAGCGCATGTTTAAGGGCTAGATTGGTACAATAGAGGGAGGTCGAGTCCAGATGAAGCTGCAACCAGTTTATATTATTGAAGAACTTGAGCAATTAAAAACGATAAGCGATCCACTACGCGCTAAGGTGTTACTTTATTTAATAGAGAAAGCTTACACCGGTCAGCAAATAGCTAAAACGCTGGGAATGGCACGTGCAAAAGTGCATTATCATTTGAATGAACTTGAGAAGCATGGTTTAATTTCGGTCGTTCGTACGGAACTTAAGAATGGTATTTTGCAAAAGTTTTATCGTGCAATTGCCCGCGGCTTCGTTCCTAGTGAAAAACTGCTGCCTTACGTTTCAGAGGTAGAGAATTACTATCGCGAGAGGACGCTTAGCGTACTTGGGCGTGCTAGACGCAGAGCGATCAATGCCCCTGAAGAGGCGTTTCAAATTCCTTCTTCTGATCGTACCCAATGGCCGATTATCATGACCCAGGTCGAAGTCAAAATGAGCAAAGAGAAATATGCAGAATGGCTGAGAAAGTTTCGTGCTCTTATCTTTGAGCTCGATGCGTCACAGGAAGAAAATGGGGAGTGGTTTTATTTGACTACGGTCGGCTTTCAAACGAATGAGCCGTCTTTTGACCCTGTTGTAGAAGAAGAGGAGAGATAAAGTATGCTAGATCCAAGACTAACGAAGCTCGCAGATGTGCTTGTGAATTATTCGGTGAAAGCGCAGCCGGGCGAAAATATTTTGATAGAAGCGTATGGCATTGATTCAGCTCTTGTGAAAGAGATCGTGAAAAAGGTTCACGCAGCTGGTGCGCATCCTTTCGTCAATGTAAGAGATCATGTGATTATGCGTCAGCTCATCATGAACGGTACGGAAGCTCAAATGCAAACATGGGCAGATGCCGATGCTTTCCAAATGAAACAAATGCAAGGCTATATAGGTGTACGCGGCGGAGCCAATATTTATGAACTGTCGGATATTCCGGCAGATCGGATGAAGCTGTACAATTCGATTTATTATCAACAAGTTCATTTCGATGTCCGCATTAAAGATACGAGATGGGTCGTTCTGCGTTACCCTACGTCTTCCATGGCGCAGCTTGCCAGCATGAGTACGGATGAGTTCGAGGAGTTCTACTTCAACGTATGTACGATGGATTATGGCAAAATGTCCAAAGCAATGGATGCTTTGAAAGACCTAATGGATCGCACAGATAAAGTGCGCCTCGTTGGTCCAGGCACGGATTTGACGTTCTCGATTAAAGGAATCGGCGGCGTTAAATGCGATGGGGAGCTCAACATCCCGGATGGCGAGGTTTACTCCGCTCCGGTTCGTGAGTCAGTGAATGGTATCATTTCCTACAATACACCAACGCCTCATGATGGTTTCATTTTCGAGAATATCGTACTTGAATTCGAAAATGGTAAAATCATAAAAGCGACAGCTAACGATACAGATCGAATAAATGAAATTTTCGATATGGATGAAGGTGCGCGTTATATAGGGGAATTCGCGATTGGTGTGAATCCTTATATTAAAGAGCCGATGAAAGATACGCTTTTCGATGAGAAAATTGACGGCAGCTTCCACTTCACACCTGGAAATTGCTACGATGATGCTTATAACGGCAACAAATCCTCCTTGCACTGGGATATCGTGAATATCCAACGTCCAGAATACGGCGGCGGCGAAATTTGGTTTGACGATGTGCTGATCCGTAAGGACGGTATTTTCGTACTGCCTGAGCTTTTACAGCTGAATCCGGAAAACTTGAAGTAGAGCCGACGAGGTGTTCGGTTATCAGGTAGCTGGCTTGCGAGGTTTTGAGCTAGTGTGGTGATGGTTAGTTGGTTTCGAGGGTTCTGTGACTGCTTGGTAATGGGTAGCTGGTTTTCAAGTGTTAAGATGCCCCGCACAATGGCTGCTAATTTACGAGGTATCTCCTCGAGTCAGTTAGATGTATTATGTGCAGCAAATTTTGCTCTAAAGCCTTTGTAAGCATGTTTTACTGCAAAAAGTGCAGCAAAATTCGGCGTTTAGGCTGTCATTTGCTCGAAATCGGGAAAATAGATGCACTTTCTGCAGCAAGTCAACACGAATAGAGTGATTCCTCAAGAAATTGATGCACTTTATGCAGTTACTTAGCTTTAGTGCTCTCCTAATACCGAATTCCCTCCTGTTCTGATTACCCCTCCATAGTGCCAACAAAAAAAAGGTTGTCCAAAGTCAAAAAGACTTGGGCGACCTTTTTCTGCTTGGTGACCAATCAAACCCGCCGCTGCTGGGCCTGATACTGCCGAGGTGGAAGGCCGACTGCCTTCTTAAACGTTCGGATAAAGTTGGAGTAGTCGTTGAAGCCTGCTAGCTGGCACGTATCTGTGACTGTAGAGCCCTCGCGCAGCAGCTGTTTCGCTTTGGCGATGCGCTTGAACAAAATATGCTCATGGATGGTGCTGCCAGTGTGTTTTTTGAACAGTCTGCATAGGTAGGAACGATTCATGAACACGACGTGTTCCAGTACCTCGAGCGACAGATCTTGATCTAAATTTTCGTCAATGTAGGTGAATAGAGAGGAGAGCTTGTCGGGAATCATGATCTGTTCCTCTTGTTTGCCTTGATTTTGAAAAATTCGATTGATAAACACGAGCAGCTCGATAAAGGCTGAAACAAACAGGATTTCCGATCCTGGGAGCGCTTGAGGCCTTTTATGCGTTTCCATACGCTCATAGAGCTTCATGATGTCATCAATCTGCTGAGGAGTCAGCCGCATCCGGTTTTGCTCACCAAATATACGGTTATTGAAGCAGTCGAGCAAGTTAAACTGTGGAGAACTAAACTTCTCCACCAGCGTAGGATTGAAATGGATCACGACGTTCTCATATCGCTGTTTTTTGGATTGGAAATTAGGTCGATGCAATTCATTACTGTGCATGATCAGCAGATCCCCATACTGCAGGGGGTAAACCTGTTTTTCGATGAAGTAATGAACGTCTCCAGTAAGGAAAAAATAAATTTCATATTTGTCCTGATGCTGGTGGAAATCCAATGGAATCGGATCATGGGTCACGGCATGTCTAAAATCGATCATGCGATGTAGATTCTGGTAAAGTTCCTGCATGTGAGGCTCTCCTCTATTAAGCTGGAGTCAATATTAGCAAACTTTTGCCCAATTAATGCAATGAATACGTTTTTATTATACTGCAAAATAAAGAATAGTTAAACAATCAACCTGCTCTTGTTAAAATATAAGGAGGCTCGTATATGAAATTATCCGTGTTTACTGTAGCAACACCTGACCTGACTCCAGAAGAACTAGCAAAGGCGGCTATTGCTGCCGGGATTGAAGGCATTGAATGGCGTTTTAAAGATGTTCCTGCAGACGCGGTAAATGAGAAGCCATCTTTCTGGCGAAATAATCTTTGTTCCATTGATCCGAATGGTTCGGATGAAGAATTGGAACGCTTCCGGCTTGCTGCTGTTAACAATAACTTGGTGAACTTGAGTGTTACCCCTTACTTAAACGCTTGCAATGTTGCAGAGACCGAGCATGTTTTCAAAGCTGCTCAGAAAATTGGAGCTTCCTTCATTCGTGTTGGTGTTCCTGGCTATGACAGAAGCAAAAATTATAATGACTTGTATGCAACGGCTGTGGACTATTTGCAGCATGTGCAGGAATTTGCTCAGCAGTATGGCATTAAAGCATTAGCTGAAATCCACCATAATACGATCACACCAAGTGCTGGATTGGCACATCGACTGGTTTCCAACTTCAATCCGGATTACATTGGGGTTCTGCATGATGCAGGCAACATGGTGCATGAAGGATATGAGAATTTCCGCATGGGTCTTGAGCTGCTCGGACCTTATCTAGCGCATGTTCATGTTAAAAATGCAAGATGGTTGCCAACCGGCGAAGAGCAAGATGGCATCAAACTCTGGAAAAGCGAGTGGTCACCACTGAGCGAAGGAGTCGTCAATTGGAAGCAATTGCTGAACGACCTAAAAGCAGTCGGCTACGATGGTTACCTCGGCATTGAAGATTTCAGCGGTCAATATGGCTCGCAGGAGATGCTGAACAATTTTGCTTCGAAAGTGAAGCAATGGCTGGCATAAATTTGTATGGTCTTAGGAGTCTCACTCGTCTTCAGCGGGTGGGGCTTTTTTCAGTTCGTTTATCCTTGCTTGCATGCACATGGTTGATAAGTAGCCCTCGCTTTGTGTAAGATGGAACTCAAGAATACTGGGGCATTGCATAAAGGAGGGGAGCCATGGCGCGCTCGAAATCGCTCTGGTTACTATTGTTATGGTTTATAATCGCTGTCGCTGGTCTGCTCGTCTTGAAATGGACCGGTGTATGGGAGCGTTTGGATATGGATTGGATGACCGAATGGCTGCGTGACTTAGGTCCACTTGGTGGGCTGCTATATATTATTGTTTACACGCTTCGTCCATTAGTCTTATTTCCTGCGACACCGTTGACCCTATATGGGGGCTATGTGTTTGGCGCTTTCTGGGGGACTATCTATGATATTATTGGGGCTGGCGCCGGGGCGATGCTCTCTTTCTATATTACGCGCAAATGGGGCCGCAACAGCTTTCAGCGGATTTTGCGAAATAAGAAGCTTCAATCGTTCGATCAAAAGGCCGAAGAAAAAGGCTTTATGGTCGTCCTGTATATGCGGCTAATGCCTTTCTTTCCTTTCGATGGCGTGAGTTATGGGGCAGGACTGTCCAAAATTCGCTTCTGGGACTATACGTGGGGAACGCTGATTGGTATAATTCCGGGTGCCGTTGTTTATAACGTTTTTGGCGCATCACTGCAAGACATTGGATCGGGTAAGTTTTATGCCGCAGTGGGAATGTACATCGTTTTTGCGTTAATACCGCTGCTCCTGAAAAAGACACAAGCATTAAGGACTCGTGATCGGGAAAATCGTACATAGAAGTTTAGTAGGGGGAGAACTTAAGTTATGCAGGGGAAATCGTTGTACAAAGATTTATTCTGGGGATTTGGGGCAGCGTGCGTATTGTTAATCGGGTTCGTTCTATTGTCTCAAAGCTTGTCATCCAGCTGGTTAAAGGAATTTGACGAGGTTATTGGAACTGCCGTACGTTCACTTAGGAGTGATGATGTAACGCCGGTTGCTTTATTTTTTACGATAATGGGAAAAGCGATAACAGAATTCATTGTATTCGTTGTTGTAGCCCTGATCCTACTGATCAAATTTAAGCACAAATGGGAGACGTTTGTTCTGCTTGTTGGTGTATTGACAGCATGGGGATTGAATCAACTGCTTAAAGCTCTATTTCAGCGTGAGCGCCCTGTTGGAATGTGGTTAATAGAAGAAAATGGCTTCAGCTTTCCTAGTGGACATGCGATGGTGTCTAGCTTATTCTATGGACTGATCGGCTACTTATTGTGGGTCAATGTGCGTAGAATTTGGAAAGCAGCCTGGCTAATTCCGGTTGTTACTATCGTTGTGGTTGTATGTATCGGGTTAAGCCGCATTTATCTTGGTGTTCATTATCCAAGTGATGTACTGGCAGGGTTTGCCGCTGGCGGCGCTGGACTCATTGGATGTATTATGGCGATTCATCGTATAAGGACGAGAAAGATACGAAGCATACATAGAACGGAACAGCTGCGGGGCTGAGTTTATTACATTAGTATTAAGTCTAGTTAGGTAAAATAGGAAGGGCCGTCAGGATATCCTGACGGCTTTTTTGGACTAGCGGGTAAGGCGATAACCTAGGAAAGTTAGCTAGATGGAGAATTAGAAGGGCAAGTTGTTGTACAGCGTACAACAATTTTCTTGATTTCTTCTCGGAATGCTAAGTATGTTGTATGTGGTACAACAATTTAGCCTTTTTGGAGGCAATAGAGCTA
The DNA here is from genome assembly GCF_013141785.1 of Paenibacillus germinis. Lineage (NCBI taxonomy): Bacteria > Bacillati > Bacillota > Bacilli > Caryophanales > Paenibacillaceae > Paenibacillus > Paenibacillus germinis. The sequence continues at coordinate 70,154 of NZ_WHOC01000076.1, read as the reverse complement.
CTTTTGGCTGAAATTGTTGTATTTTTTGCAACATTCGCTTGGAAAACGCGGATTAGCTTGCATAAATTTGTACAAAATACAACTTTCCACGGAAAGCAAGGAAATGTTTAGGTTTCAAAAAGAACCATTTGGTGACCTGTAAGACTGACAGAAACCGAAGTATAACCTTCTTCGTCCGTCCTATGAGGAATCATCGTCATCTCAGGCAGCAGCATGACTTGTTTAACCGTCTCATCCAATTTGATCTGTACGGAGATATCCTTTAAAGTCAGCACATCTTCGATGACTTGGGTATCTCCGCGCAAGATAGGGACGGCATAGAGCAAATGCAGCACGTAATCAGTCCCATTGGATTGACGGGTCAAGTTTACTTTCCCTGCAGAAGGCAGATCGGTTTTCACCGTTGGAGCTGAGATAAACTGTTTGACACACGCAAGGAATAAGTCCCTATACAACTGCACGCCGTGCTTCCGATACAACCTAAATAGGGGTTGAGCGATGTAGATGATATTGCCGTGTTTAACAACAGCCGGATAATCTGCTTCTTCTTTGGCCGGAGCATGAAGATGCGAACAGAAATGCCCATGCCTCCGGTTGAAATAAGGCCTGTAGGTTTGGGCCAACACTTCAGCTCTATTCACCTGAACTTGATAACCCGATTCATAATTGAGAAAAGGGGATCTCACAAGCGAACCGGTTAGTTGATCAGTGACTAGGGTATAATCCACATCCCACTCGGATTTCCCATTGAACTCTACGCCTAGATCCAGGGCGAATTCTGGGCGGTCAACCCTAAGTCCGCTTTCAGCGCTCATGATCACATTTCCGCCGCTAGCTATATAATCTTCAAGTTTGCGCTGTAAGGCATCAGATACTCGAATACAATCGGGCAGAACGATAATTCGATAGGCAGAGAAGTCCATCGAGTCATCGATGATATCGAACAAATAGTGGCCCTCTTCAAGCATCATATAAGCACCCATATCGCTTGTTCGGCTATCATCGGCATCCATTAGTGCATTGGCTGAAAGGATGGCAATTTCGGCTACGCTGGTCGTATCCTTACACCATGGTTCTTTGGCAGCAATCCCATCGAAAGCTTCCCCAATAATCCGATAGGTTTCTTCGTCCATTTGTCCATCTGGGTGAAGCTGATCCCCAATACAAATTCTCGCTCCGAAGGCTAACATTTGCTGGCATTCGTACTTCAATGCGGTCGGATTCTTGAATCCGCCGAATTCTCCCCATGATTTGTGGAATTTTCCTGTCATTCCTAGATACTGAAAGTCTTGTTTGCGAATGTACCGAACCATGCTGGTGAAGTAATCATAACCCCAACCGCCTGTCGGCAGCGACTCGATGTCGTAATGCGAATAGTAAGGGTAGTATTGTTTTTCACCCATTTTTTCCGTGCAGCAGTTATGATACAGTCTGGTTTCCGGGTTAAGGGACCAGATCAATTCGGATGTTTGCTGCAAGTAATTCAAGTACACTTTTTTGGCTAATTGCTTGCGATGATCCGGGTTGTTTTCATCAAGACCCATTTCTTTCAGACTATCGCGGCAGTAAGAACATACGCAAGGATATTCTCCGACGATATCGTAAAAGATTCCAACTGGCTGGAATCTCTCCATGACTTCCTTCGTATAGTCCAGAAGATACTGTAGATACGGTGTATTCAGACACAGCATATGCCAACCGTCAAATCCAGTCGACCGGGGGTCCTCTGGATCAGATTTCGGTGGACCGTAGGGGTCATCACCTTCGGGGGCGATCGCCACCCAATCAGGGTGCTCGCGGGCAGAGAGCTCGTTAAATCCGACCGTAATATAAATCGGAGCTTCGATGTCATTTTTGCTGCAAGCATCTAACATACGTGGCAACAAATTCGTTTCCAAATGAGGATGAGGCTTACCGACTTTCGTGTCAAAATAACTCCAACCATGATGGCACATGGCGAAGACGTTGATGGTATCTACTTGAGCACTTTGTAAACAAGAGATGAATTGTTCTTCATCGAAATTTCTACCAACGCCGGTAATGTGCTCGGACGTATGAAAGTCCAGATGGACTTGGCGGTAACGAATAGATTTAAATGATTTCATAGATTCACATTCTTTCTAAGTGTATTGTTATTCCGTGTGAACCATCAATTTGGATGGAAACCCAAATTTAGAATAACAAAAGCGTTATAAGCTGTCTTTGAAGGAATGTATTAAATTTGTACAAAACTATCCTATTCTTTTAATATCCCTCCCTTAGACGTTTGCGATAAGCTGAGGGTGACTCGCCGAAATTTTGCGTAAATAATCTTGAGAAGTAATGTATGGAACCGAAACCAAGGTCTTCCGTGATATCAGTGATAGACAGATTGGTCTCTCGTAGAATCTTCTTGGCTCTCTCCAGCTTGCATTTAATCGCATAAGAATGAGGGCTCATGCCTATTTCCTGGATAAATAACTTATGCAAGTATGAAGTGCTAATCCCTAGTTGCGATGCCCATTTTTCTATAGAAATATTATGTTGAGGAAATTCCTTCATTTGCTTCATAATCGCTTGCATTCTTCTGTCACTTTTAAGGGTAGGGTTTCGCCATAGGTTCGCCAATTCTGAAGCAAATTGCTCAAAGGCAGCCCTTCTGAAAAGTTTAGCATCTTCCTGTGTCTGCTCGATATTTTCGATTACGTGAAGGTACAATTCCATCCATCTCATCTGCTTGGGGGCGTGCACTTTGGTAGGAATCGTAGGCATATCCTGAAATACGACGTTAGGTGAGCACTCGGAAGGCTCATAGATCTGATCTCCGAAATGAAATAAAGACATATCTCCTACTCGAGGTATCGTGTTGATCCAATCAAAGTAAATCGAAGCATGGACCATCGGATGCTGGTGATCCGCATGAAAAGAGTGAGGCAGGCCTGGCGGAATGTAAAATAACTCTTCTCTGGTACAGGAATAAACGGTTGTTCCAATAGTTATTAAACCCTTGCCTTCATAGATGTATACAAAGGAATGTACGAACGATTTACGCGGACCAATTCGCTCATTTGGACGAAACGGAAAATAATCAGCTCGATATATTTGCGGAACAATGTCGGAAAGTTGTATCGTTTTCACTTCTAGCTTCATATATTTCGTGTCACCTCGATCACCTTAATATTTGTATAATACAATACTTTATGAATGAGATGCGTAGGTTGAAAATTTTAAACCCTTGTAAATTTATGCCATTGTCAAAAGAAGATAATCGATTTATACTATGAACCAGAAGCACAGTAAACCTTCTGGTATCGATACCAGAAAACGCATTATTTATTCAGCAACAAATGATTTGGATATTTAGCGCTGATTCTGGTATCGATACCAGATTGTTGTAATCTTACACAGGAAGGTGGTTAGCCCCTGCGAACGTTTTGCCTACCATTTCTGGTATCGATACCAGAAATAATTCTTACACGAAATGTTTATGCTAATGAATGCATATATGGTGGTGCAAGCGCCATGAATAACGTGAAATCAAGTGGGCGTCGTATGCGGTTGGGGAAAGCTGAAATGAGCCTTGGAATTACAAATGTCTGATATTATTATCAAATTTCGCTTAAATCGGAGGAACAAGACTATGAAATTTAAAGCATTGTACAGTGTGCCACTAGCTCTTAGTTTGATTCTTGTCGTTTCTGCTTGTGGTGACCAGACTAATACGAGTACTTCGACGCAAAAACCAACTACGACCAGCCCTAATCAAAATGAAAGCGCTTCTAATCAAAAGGTTTCGTTAACGATGTGGTATTGGAACGGTGCGATATCCGATTCAACCATTGAAGCAGCTAAGAAAAAATTCCCGAATATTGATTTGCAAGCACAGAAACTTCCGTCAGGAAGTGATTACGCTACCAAATTAAAAACAACAATTTCAGGCGGAGGAAGCGGGCCGGACATCGTAGCGATGGATAGCTGGATTTCTTCCATGCTCCCTTACAAAGAAAAATTTGTGAATTTATACGATCAAGGCGCTAAGGACATTCAACCCCAATATTTGGATTGGAAATGGAAAATGGCCGCGTCAGCAGACAATAAATATTTGATCGGTTTGCCGATCGACGTCGCTCCTGTTGTTATGTACTACCGCAAAGATTTGTTTGAGAAAGCGGGAGTGCCGAGCACGCCGGAAGCCATTAAGAGCCAAGTGAAGACTTGGGGGGATTATTTCAATCTTCAGCAGAAAGTGAAAGACGCAACAGGATCGCAATTATTATCCATTGTGGATGTTTTCAGAAACATCATAGGCCAGAATAGCCAAGGTTATTTTACGGAAGATGGGAAATATATTGGTGATCAGGCGCATATCAAAGGTGCTTGGGATATGGCTGTTAAAGCCTACCAATCAGGCTTAACGTACCCAAATGTTAGTGATGCTGAGAAAAATGCGGCAACGAATAACAGCAAAGTATCTTCTTTCATCGGGGCTTCTTGGGCTGTTGGTGATTTGATTGGCGCAGCTCCTGACACGAAAGGGAAATGGCAAATTGCCTACCCGCCTGGTGGTGTGGGTAATCAGGGAGGATCCTTCTTCGGATTGTTGAAATCGACGAAAAATCCGAAAGAAGCTTATGAAGTTATTAAATTCCTAACTAGCCCCGACAATCTGGTTGCTGGATATAAGGAATTCGGTAACTATCCGTCTACACCGGAAGTTTACACGAAACCCGAAATGGTAAATAAAAATGAGTTCTTCGGAAACCAAGATCTGAGTCCGATATTCGCTGACGCGGCAAAAGATGTAAAAATCGCACTTGTTGATTCAAGAGATGATATGGTCGGTACTTCTTTGACCGATGAAATTGGTTTAATTGATACGCAGAAGAAAGACCCAGAAAAGGCTTGGAAAGATGCGCAGGAAAAAATTAAAAGGCAGCTTTCACGCTAAGTCGGATCTGGCAAGTAAATGAATGAAATAATGGATGTAGGTGAGGAAGGAGGCTTCCTCGCCTCGTCCAATTAGCGGAGGAATAGCATGGGAGGTCTTTTTAAAGAAATTTATAAGAGCAGAACACTGTATCTATTTATTTCTCCATTTTATATTTTGTTCCTGATCTTTTCTGTATTTCCCATTTTGTTCTCGATGTACTTAGCCGTACATAAATGGGATGGAATTGGAGAAATGAAATATGTTGGATTCAAGAATTTTGATTATATGCTCCATGATCCGACTTTTTGGAAGGTGTTAGTCAACAACATCGCACTTTGGATATTAGGGAACGCCCCGCAGCTTCTGTGTGCATTGGTTGTCGCCTATATCATTAATTTATCCATTGTAAGATTCAAGGGTTTTTACAGAATTGCCTATTTTCTACCGAATGTAACAGCTATGGTGGCTGTCGTCATTATCTTTCAGTCCTTGTTCGGCAACGAGTACGGGCTAATTAACTATTTGATGGAAAAAATCGGCCTTCATAAGATAGCATGGTTAAATTCTGAATTTGGAGCAAGAGTTGTTATTGCAGCCATGATTTCTTGGAGATATATGGGGTATAACGCCGTCATCTATTTATCGGGCTTGCAAAGGATTCCAAAAGATCTATATGAAGCAGCTGAGTTGGACGGCGCTACATTATTTCAAACTTTCACTAAAATTACGATACCAATGCTCAGACCTATCATCTTGTTCTCTGTGATGATGTCGACAATCGGCGGGTTTCAAATTTTCACGGAACCTCAAGTATTAGCTGGAAATCAACCGCCATACCCGGGCACCGATACGATCGTTCTCTATATGTTCCGGGAAGGTTTTAATTATCAGAATTATGGTTATGCAGCTGCGGTATCATGGGTGTTATTCATCATCATCGGCTTATTATCCGTCCTCAATTGGAAATTTTTCAACAGATCGGATGATTGATAAAAAGGAGAATACAAGATGACTGTTGAAGTGTTGACCAAAAAGATAATCGTAAATACTTTATTGATGATCGGAGTCGCGATCTCCATATTCCCGTTTTACTGGCTTATCGTCATGTCCACGAATGAGACAAGCGCGATGTTTGCTTTTCCTCCGAAGTTAACGTTCGGAACTAATTTTATGAATAACTTTCATCATGTATTGGAGAAAAGCAATTTTATTCGTTCATTCTTCAACACGGTTTTCATTGCATTGATTAGCTGCGCGCTTCAGTTGTTTTTCAATTCATTGACTGGATTTGCATTTGCCAAGTTTAAGTTTCCAGGTTCTAAATTTCTCTTTTTTGCTATGATGGCTACGATGATGATCCCTGCGCAAATGCTGCTCGTTCCGCAATTCATCATTATTAAGGAGTTCGGTTGGCTGGGAAGTTATAAGGCCTTGATTATCCCGGGCATGGCAAGTGCATTCGGAATTTTTTGGATCAGGCAATATGCGCTAGCGATTCATGATGATTTGCTCGAGGCTGCGAGAATCGATGGCTGTAATAAATTTGGACTTTATTGGCATGTTGCTTTACCGATTTTAAGACCTGCGCTTGCCTTTCTCGCTATCACGACGTTTATGGGCGTATGGGAAGATTATTTGTGGCCTTTGATCGTATTGACAGACACATCCAAATTCACATTAATGTTGGCTTTACAGCAATTAAAATCGGCTCATACAGCAGACTATTCCATGGTCATGACTGGAGCACTTATGGCTACCCTTCCATTGATTGTCTTCTTCCTCATTGTGAGCAGACAATTCATAGCTGGGATCACAGAGGGTGCAGTTAAAAGCTAAGATAGAAGTTGAAGAGAACTAGTTTTCAGAAGGTAGGGTGACAAGGTTGGCTCCGAAGATTAAGGATGTCGCCAAACAAGCGGGCGTTTCCGTGACTACGGTTTCGCGGGTGCTTAATGGAGAGAAGTATGTAAAGGACGATCTAAAAGCTAGGGTGAAAAGAGCTATTGACGAGCTCGGCTACGCGCCTAGTCATATCGCAAGGAGTCTGGTGCGGAAAAAGACGAACCTTATCGGTGTCATTGTCCCAGACCTTACGTCAAGCTTTTACTCCACCATTCTAAGCAGTATTGAAGAAACAGCGAGTCTTAATGATTACAATCTTCTGGTGTGTAACATCATTGAGGATACCGATAAAGAGTTCAAATATTTAAATGTATTTAATGAAATGCGTGTAGACGGCATTATCATTATGCATGAAAAACTGAATGATGAAATCCGGGCATTTTTGAATAAGCTGGATATCCCGATTATTTTCTCAAGTGTAAGACCATCGGATCAAACGTTCCTTTCTGTGATCATTGATGATTACGCGGCAGCCTTCGATGCAACCCATTATTTGATAGAGCTTGGACATCAACGAATTGGGTTTATTGGCGGAGATATGAGGGATGTGACCTCCGGCCAAAATCGCTACATAGGTTACCGCGGTGCTCTATCCGAGCGCAACATCCCAATCGTAGATGAATACATTCGGTTCGGCGATTATAAAATACAAAGCGGATACAATCTCATGAAAGAGATTCTGGCTTGCGGTACCCATCCAACTGCTATATTTGCAGTGAGTGACGATATGGCTGTAGGGGCAATGAATTGCGTTCATGACCATCAGTTGAAAGTACCGGACGACATTTCGATCATTGGATTCGATGGAAGCCAGTTGACGGAGTTGGTTCGTCCACAGTTATCCTCGATGGAGCAGCCTATTCAGGATATGGGGAAAGTTACGGTGGAAACACTGCTTGATTTGATTTCAGGGGATGCGGAAACGCCGAAGGAAGATATCATTTTGAAACACAAGCTTGTTGTCCGTAACAGCTGTGGGCCTTATCGCGAAGACAAATAAGCATAGAAAAACATAGATATAGAGAAGCGTAAAAGCATAGATTATTTATCTGGATTGAGAGAGGGAGAGTATATTGAAAAAATTTGATGCGGTGGTCATCGGTGACGCCAATATAGATCTCGTTGTGGCAGGACTTAATCAAATTCCACAGCCAGGGCAGGAGATTTTCGTTAATAATATGACGATGCATGTTGGCGGGGGAGCGGCTTTGTTCGCGATTTCACTCGCTAAGCTCGGGCTTCATGTGGCTTTTAACGGTGTTCTGGGAGATGATGGCTATGGCCATTATGTTCGAGAGGAGTTTGCCCAATATGGAATCGATACCAGCTTGATTAAGACGAGTAAAACAAGTAACACCGGTATCACGATCGCGATTAATCCCGAAACGGATCGCTCTTTTATCACTTATGGGGGATCCAATATGGAGCTTCAAATAAAGGATTTGGACTTGTTACAAATCGCTCAAGGGAAACATGTCCACGTGACCGGATATAGAGGAAGGCGCAACCACGAAGAATTCATAGCGATGGCCAAACTACTTAAGGAGATGGGGCTAACCCTTTCTTGCGATGTAGGCTGGGATGATTCCGGTGAGTGGTTTAAAGGTGTTTTCGATTTAATGGCTTATTTTGATGTGTTTCTAATGAACGAAACGGAAGCTTTTCATTACACAGGCTTCGATCATATAGAAGAAAGCTTACGTTTTATGGCGAGCTATTCCAATCATATTGTGGTTAAACTCGGTCCAAAAGGGGCCGTTGCCATGAAGGATGGCCGAATAACGTACCACTCGGCATTTCCAGCCGAGACTGTAGATACAACTGGCGCAGGGGATTCCTTTAACGCTGGTTATATCTATGGACATTTGACGGGTCAAAATGTGGAAACATGCTTGCAGTACGGAAATGTTTGCGGAGCACTATCTGTCGGAGCTCATGGCGGCAGCACGGGTACACCGGACAAGGATGGGCTTGAGGCCTTTATCCTTCAATTCGGAGATCACATCAAAGAACGTATGGAGGCGTAATTATGAAATTGACCTTAATCGGAGGCGGCGGGGTTCGCGCCGTTTTATTTACAAAAAGCTTAACGTTAAAAGCAGAAGATGCCGGGATTACTAAGCTTGTTCTTCATGATACGGATGAGGAGCAGCTAGCGATTATTTCGAAATTATGCCAGATCGTAATCGATCGCAGCGGAATCAACCTTCAGTTGGAGACGACAACAGATAGCCGCGAAGCGATTAAGGGTGCGGACTACATTGTAACTACGGTACGTGTAGGTAAGGAATGGTCACGGTATGTAGATGAGCAGATCGCTCTAAAGCATGGCGTGATCGGTCAAGAAACAACTGGACCAGCCGGTTTCTCGATGGCGATTCGTACGATTCCAGTTCTCATGGAATATTGCGAGATTGCTAAGGAGCTTGCACCCCAGGCCTGGATATTTAACTTCTCGAACCCATCTGGACTCGTTACGCAAGCATTGCGAAATGCGGGTTACGATCGGGTGATCGGGATCTGTGATTCGCCAAGCCATACGAAGCTGCGAATGGCGGAAGCGTTAGAGATCGATCCGAAGGAGCTTGAAGTTGAGTTTTTCGGACTTAATCATTTGTCATGGATGACCAAAGTGATTTACCAAGGCAAAGACATCATGTCAGAGCTTAAGAATGATCCTGATTTTACAAGTCGAGTGGATGAATTCAAAATGTTCGACACCGATTTGCTGAAATCACTTCCTTTTCTGCCAAATGAATATTTGTACTATTATTACCACCGCGAAAAGGCCTTCGCCAATATTGTCAAATCAGGAATGACGCGCGGTCAGATGATCGCTGAGAATAATAAGGAAATGTTGGATATCTTACGTAAGATGGATATTGAAAGCAATCCGGATGAAGCTATTCAAACCTATTTATACTATACGCAAAAAAGGGAAGCTTCTTACATGGCGATTGAAACCAACTCGGAGTCGAAGCCAGTTCTTCCTACAGATAAGCTGGAACTGCCTAACTCACTTGGCTATGCGGGTGTCATGCTGGATTTCGTGGAGTCGCTGCAAACGGGTGAGACTAACAACATCGTTCTGTCTGTACCGAATGAAGGCAGTATCGAAGGGTTCGCGGATAATGACGTCGTTGAAATTTCTTGCATAATCACGAAAGACGGGGCAAAGCCGGTTCAGATCGGTTCCGTGCCGGAGGAAATGAGTTTGCTAATGAAAAATGTGAAGCTGTTTGAGCGTCTGACCGTTGAGGCTGTCAAACATAAATCACGTGATCTAGCCATCCAGGCACTCACCGTTCATCCGCTTGTTAATTCCTATTCCATTGCTAAGCTGCTTGTCGATGATTATTTGGAAGCCTATAAGGATATTCTGGGGGATTGGAAATAATGACCTTGCCGAATTCTGTCACATCCTTGCTTGAAAAAGCGGAGATTAAGCTTGCTGGGCATCCGAAGCTGCTCGCCATGTTCAAGAACTGCTATCCGAATACACTTGAAACGACGACCAAACTAATGAACGACAATACCGCATTTGTATTCACCGGGGATATCCCGGCGATGTGGTTAAGGGATTCCAGTGCGCAGGTGAGGCATTATCTACCGCTTACGGCCGGAGACAAAGAACTGCAGGAAATAGTAGCGGGCTTGATTCGCAGGCAAATCGCTTATATTCATATCGATCCTTATGCGAATGCGTTTAATGAGGAAGCGAACGATAATAGGTACGATCAGGATCTGACCGAGCTGAATCCGTGGATTTGGGAACGCAAATACGAAATTGATTCGCTCTGTTACCCGATCCAACTGTCTTACTTGTTTTGGAAGGCGACCGGACGGACGGATATGTTCGATGATTCCTTCCGGTCAGCGGTCCACACCATTATGTCGCTATGGAAAACAGAACAAAGACATGCCGAAGAATCTCCTTATAGGTTCGCCCGTTTAGATTGTCCGCCAAGTGATACACTGCGTAATAAACGGATGGGAATGCCCGTAAATTATACAGGGATGACTTGGTCCGGATTTCGGCCAAGCGACGATGCCTGTACGTTCGGCTATTTAATTCCCGCCAATATGTTTGCGGTAGTGGTGCTCCGATACATCGAGGAAATTGCCAAGATCGTATGGGACGATCAGGAGTGCGTACAGCTTGCAGCGGAGCTTCGAGAAGAGATAGACTTTGGCATTCAAAACTACGGGACTTATCTTCATCCTAAGTACGGAAAGATCTATGCGTATGAAACAGACGGATTCGGCAATTACAACCTGATGGATGACGCCAATGTTCCCAGTTTGCTGTCGATTCCTTATTTGGGTTACACGACCTCTGACGATCCAGTCTATCAGAATACGCGTAGATTTGTGCTAAGCAGTGACAATCCATACTACTTTGATGGGAAATATGCGAAGGGAATCGGAAGCCCACATACGCCGGCGGGCTACATTTGGCCGATCAGTCTGGCGATGCAGGCCCTTACCTCGGAGGATGAAAGCGAAGTAAGAGAGCTTCTGGAGATGCTGCTGCGCACCGATGCGGATACGGGCTACATGCATGAAGGGTTTGATCCGAATTCCCCGTCCGATTATACGCGTCCATGGTTTGCTTGGGCAAACAGCTTATTCGGCGAGTTGATCCACCGTTTGATGGTAAAGGGTTACTTTAATTCATAGATGTCTTGACGAAGGAGAGAGTGGTCACATTGATTCACATCAATCGATATTGGGAAGACTTAAGCGTTTTGCAGGTGAATAGGGAGACTCCCCGAGCCCATTACATCCCTTATGCGGATGCGGGATCGGCGAAATCCGGAAAACGCGCTCGTTCCCCTTTTTATCAGACATTGAACGGAAGTTGGAAGTTTCAATATCATCGCAGTGTTAGGGAGGTAGAAGAAGCTTTCTATGAGGAATCGGCCAATGTCAGCGCCTGGGATGAATTAATCGTTCCTTCTTGCTGGCAGGTGAATGGCTATGATCAGCTTCAATACACCAATATCAATTATCCTTTTCCTTGCGATCCCCCTTATGTACCGGATACCAACCCAGTCGGACTGTATGTGAGAGAATTCAATATTTCGGGTCACTGGGACAAAAAGGATAAATATATCGTCTTTGAAGGCGTTAATTCGTGCTTTTACCTTTGGGTAAACGGTAACTTTGCTGGTTACAGTCAAGGCAGCCGAGTACCTGCGGAATTCAATGTATCCTCTTTACTCCGTGAAGGGAAGAACCGTATTGCCGTCATGGTGTTGAAATGGTGCGACGGTTCTTATCTGGAAGACCAAGATGCGTGGCGGTATACCGGAATCTTCCGGGATGTGTATTTGCTTGCACGCGATTCCGTCCATGTTCGAGATGTGTTCAATAAACAAACGTTCGAAGACGGTTTCCGCAAGGCTACCCTGTTGACAGAACTGGAGACAACGGGCCGGGCTACGATCCGAGCCGAATTGAAGGATGCTGAAGGTAACATCGTGGGTACGGACGAAGCCTCTGTCGACGGCAAAGGTACGCTCCGCTTCGAGGTGACGAATCCGGTCTTGTGGAATGCCGAGAAACCGAATCTGTACCAACTCTATGTTCATTGTGGTAATGAGGTGCTTCAATTTCCAGTCGGATTCAGGCAAATTACAATTACGGACGGCGTTTTCCAGATCAATGGACAGGCGGTCAAGCTAAAAGGCGTCAATCGCCATGATTCCCATCCTGAGCTCGGACAAACGATTCCGCTGAATCATATGATCAAAGATCTCGTTCTGATGAAGAAGCATAATATCAACACAATCCGTACTTCTCATTATCCGAACGATTCCCGATTTATGGATCTGTGCGACGAGTACGGTTTCTATGTTATTGATGAAGCTGACTTGGAATGCCATGGAATGGGGACGGCCAGCGAGGAATGGGATGATACGAATATCCATCTGCTTTCTCAGAAGCCTGAATGGAAAGCTTCGTTTCTAGATCGGGCTATTCGTATGGTAGAACGTGATAAAAATCATCCATCGATCGTGATGTGGTCCATGGGCAACGAGTCTGGTTACGATGTTAACCATATCGCGATGGCTGAATGGACAAAGTCGCGTGATGCGTCCATACCGGTTCATTATGAAGGTGCTGCTTCGAGTCAAGCTAATCCCGACGTGGAGAGTCTCGATATGGTAAGCCGAATGTATGCTTCCGTGCAAGAAATTGAAGCGTATGCTCGGGACGAGAAACAAAAGAAGCCGCTGTTCCTATGCGAATACAGCCATGCTATGGGGAATGGGCCAGGCGATTTGAAGGATTACTGGGATGCCATTTACAGATATCCAAAGCTCATGGGCGGCTGTGTGTGGGAGTGGTGCGACCACGGCATCAAGACGGAGACGAAAGACGGTACGCCTTTCTTTGCTTATGGTGGCAATTTTGGAGATAAGCCTAACGACGGGAATTTCTGTATCGATGGTCTGATCACGCCGTATAGGAAACCGCATACGGGTCTGCTTGAGCTCAAAAAGGTGATCGCGCCTATTCGCATAGAAGCACAAGATTTGCGAAAAGGTACGATTAAGGTGACGAACCTTTATGACTTCATCCATTTATCTCATTTGGGGTTTCACTGGAAAGTGGAGATGGATGGTTTGGTTGTCCAACAGGGACAACTTGGGTCTGTTGAAGCCGCACCGCATGGTCATCAAATGGTGACAATACCCTATGATTTGCCGGAAACATCAACGGGAACCTATATGCTTACCTTATCCTGTTGGTTGAAGGAACAGACGATTTGGGCGGAAGCCGGTTATGAAATCACATTTGAACAATTTGAATTACCTGTGCAGCAGGTGAAAGAATCAGGTGATAGCTTACGGCAGATGTCCCCTCTTCAAGCTTATCAGGAGGGAGACATCCTGAAGATCGAAGGCTTTGATTTCTGTCATACCTTTGACTTATACAGCGGAATGATACAGAAGATTTCCAAGCAGGGAGTGAATATGCTACAGGCTCCGGCTGGGCTTACGATTTGGCGCGCTCCAACGGATAATGACATGCATGTGAAGGAAAGATGGATGAACGCCGCTTATGACCGGACAGCAATGAAAACCTACAGCTGTGAATGGACAAAAATAGGCGATACGTCTGTTGAAATCAAGAGCGATTTCTCCCTCGGCGGAGATAGCCGGTTTACCATACTTCATGGAGAAGCGATATGGAGAGTAGATGGAGCTGGCGAGATTTCAGTCAAGCTGCAAGTAAAAGTGGGAGAAAAGCAGGTCTATCTTCCGCGTTTTGGCCTTCAGCTTACGATGCCTCAAGGTATGGAGGAAGTGGAATACCTAGGCTTCGGGCCGCATGAGAGCTATATCGACAAGCGTCAAAGCGTGAAAAAAGGCAGATACCTGATGACCGTCGATGAGATGTTCGAAGATTACATTATGCCTCAGGAAAATGGGTCCAGGTATGGAACAGAGTGGGCTATTGTTTCCAATGAGCAAGGGATGGGAATCAAGTTTTCCTCTCCAGAGGATTTCTCCTTGAATGTGGGCCATTTTACCCCAGAGGATTTGACAGGAGCGGCTCATAACTACGAGCTTGCGAAGAGGAAGGAAACGATCGTCCATCTGGATTACAAGATGAGCGGAGTAGGATCCAATTCATGTGGGCCGGAGCTTCTTGAGTCATACCGTCTTAACGAAAAAGAATTCACGTTTGAACTCCGTTTGCTGCCGGTGTTTAAAGAGGATGAATAGAACGGCAGCCGTACTCACTTTGATTGGTCGGTCAAATGTTTGAAGGAGGACTCAGGATGAGATATATGTATATTAAAGGCGTAGATAAACCCATTTCCCGGTTGTTCATGGGAACGGGAGATTTGAGAAAATTGGAAGAGCCAGAACGGATGATGCTGGATGCTTACATTCGTGCAGGCGGCAATGCCTTCGATACTGCCCATCAATATCGCGGGAAAGAACTGGTTCTCGGCCAATGGCTCGCGGAGCAAAAAAACCGAGAGAATGTGGTCATTCTAACGAAGGGTGCTCATCATGATGACGGGAGTCCGGGTCCACGGGTAAATCCCGAAGCGATCCGCAAGGATTTGACAGAAAGTCTGGAAAGGCTAGGAACGGAGTATGTCGATCTATATGCGCTGCACCGGGACGATCCGGACGTTGCGGTCGGACCGATCATTGAAGAGCTGAATGCACACCTTGAGGCCAAGCGAATCCGGGCAATTGGAGCATCTAACTGGTCGCATAAGCGAATCCAGGAAGCGAATGAGTACGCGGCTGCCCATAAACTCACAGGTTTTTCATTCAGCAGTCCGAATCTTAGTCTTGCTAAGCCTAACGTACCTCGCTGGGAAGGCTGCGTTTCGGCAGATGAGGAAACCTGCGGATGGCATTCGGTCAATCAGCTGCCATTATTGGCATGGTCCGCCCAAGCTGGCGGGTTTTTCTCAGGAAATTTCACACCAGACAATCGTGCGGATGAGGAAATGGTACGCGTGTACTACAGCGAAAACAACTGGGAACGTTATCGTCGTGCCGCAAAGCTGGCGGAAGAGAAACAGGTTACACCGATTCAAATTGCCTTATCATACGTACTTAATCAGTCATTCCCGACATGTGCCATCATTGGGCCTCGAAACCCCGAGGAACTGGATTCCTCCATACAAGCTATGAATCTGCCCTTAACTGAGCAAGAGGTCGAATGGTTGGATTTGAAAAGGGAGGAGATGGCGGAATGATCAAACATAAATTGGCAGCGCAATTATATACCTTGAGAAACGAATTGAAAAAAGATTTCCCAAGCGTGTTGAGAGAACTGAAAAAGATGGGATGGGCAGCCGTCCAAATCGATGGGTTACATGGAAACCCCGCGAAAGATATTGCTGCGGTAATGAAGGAGATTGGATTGCAAACGGCTGGTATGCATGTCGGTTTGGAGCGATTGAAGAACGATATGGACGCCGTATTGGAGGAGGCTCGACTTTTCGATACGAAGGATTTGATCTGCCACTCCCTACCGGATGGGCTGCAGAATCCAGAAGGATATGCTAGCGTGCGCCAAGATTTGTTGCAAGCCGCTTCCAAAGTAAGTGCGATGGGATACCGCGTAGGTTATCATAATCACGATTTTGAGTTTCATACGACAATCGACGGAAAATTTGCGTTGGAATATTTGCTTGAGGATCCGGCTATTTATGCGGAGATTGATACCTACTGGGTAAAAAAAGCGGATCAAGATCCGCTATCTTTCATCCAAAATTATGCTTTTCGTATGCCAATCCTTCATCTGAAGGATATTACAGCAGACGAAAGAAAATATTTTGCTGAAATCGGAACTGGATTGATTGATTTCGCACCGATCCTGAAGTGGGGATTGCAAAATGGGGTAGAATGGTTCGCTGTTGAGCAAGATTATTGCCCGGGAAACCCGATGGATAGTTTGGCGTTAAGTTATAGCAATTTGCTCAAGCTAGAGAAATTGATTCATTGAAATCGATAGGAGGAGAGATTCGATATGTTTTTTACAGAATCGAAGCTGGAAGCGAGACTGCGCGAATTAAGCGAAACCCGGTATCGCGAAGCGGTACCTTTGGAGCGATTTTCAGCTACGGAAGACGAGGAAGGAACGATTGGAGCAAGGCCGCCAGTCACGCAGCCTACGTTTGAACTGAAGACAGGTGAGACTTGGAAAGGGCGCGACCGCTACGTGTGGCTATCGCGCACGATTGACGTTCCAAAGGAATGGGCAGACAAAACCATTTTGGGGCGCTTCGATTTCGGTGAAACGGGCGGAGGCAACAATGACGGTTTCGAATCCTTATTATATTGGAACGGTTCCCCTTTTCAGGGCGTAGATTCGAACCATCAAGAAGTATTTTTGCCGGAAGAAGCGGCAGGTACGCAGGGGCGGATGGATATCCGCCTGTGGTCAGGACTCGAAGGAGGCGGGAAACCGCGCGAGAAGAAGCATACGGTAAATCGCGCTGAAATCTGCTGGCTGGATGAGCGGGTTGACGATTTTTACTACACAGGACGGGCTGTGCTGGAAACAATCCGCAGTCTGGATGCTAACCATCCTGAACGTACTCAGTTAGTTAAAGCGCTCGATCGTTCTTTTAAGCTAGTTGATTGGTCGAATCCGCTCTCGGACGCCTACTATGAATCCGTCTATAGTTCCCGTGAGCTGCTGCTTGAGGAATTAAATCAGATGGAGAAGAAACATCCGGTTACGGTTACTTGTATTGGGCATACCCATATTGATGTGGCTTGGTTGTGGAGACTTAAGCATACTCGGGAGAAATGTGCACGCTCGTTCTCAACCGTGCTGCGCCTAATGGAACGATTCCCGGACTATGTGTTTTTGCAGACGCAACCTCAACTGTACGCCTATATCAAGCAAGATTATCCTGATATTTACGAGCAAATCCTTGAGCGTGTACGTGAGGGGCGCTGGGAAGTTGGCGGAGGCATGTGGTTGGAAGCGGATTGCAACCTAACCTCCGGGGAATCGTTGGTGAGACAATTTTTACACGGGACCCGATTTATACGTGAAGAGTTCGGAGTGGAAAGCAACTATTTATGGCTTCCCGACGTATTCGGGTACAGCTGGGCGCTGCCGCAAATTTTGCGGAAATCCGGTTTCGATACATTCATGACGACCAAAATCAGCTGGAACCAGTTCAATCGTATGCCACACGATACCTTCAAATGGCGGGGAATTGATGGAACCGAAGTTTTGACGCATTTCATTACAACACCTGGCGATTGGGAAGAAGCTAACTCTTTCTTCTATACGTACAACGGCATGGTGACGCCAATGACGGTCAAAGGTACTTGGGACGCCTACCGTGATAAGGAAGTGAATCAAGAGCTTCTGCTTTCTTATGGTTATGGAGATGGCGGAGGCGGTGTCAATCGAGAGATGCTGGAGATGCGCCGTCGTTTGGAAGATATGCCTGGCCTGCCACAAGTGAAAACAGGTCGCGCAGATGAATACTTTGAGCGGTTACATGAAACAGTTGAAGCAACTGACCGTTATGTGCATACATGGGACGGTGAATTGTATCTTGAATATCACCGGGGGACTTATACGAGCCAAGCCTATATCAAACGAATGAATCGTAAGCTGGAGCTTCTCTATCGTGAAACGGAATATGTCAGCGCTTTGGCTGCTTTGTTGAAATCCGATTGGAGCGTTTATCCACAGGAGATGCTTAACAAGGGTTGGACTATCATTTTACGCAATCAGTTCCATGATATTATTCCTGGTTCTTCGATTACTGAAGTCTACGAGGACAGTCGTGAGGAATATGCGGAAGCTATGTCTATAGGGACATCCGCTTGGAATGAAGCTGCAGCACGAATTGGAACACAGCAGGAAAAAGGTGCGGTAACGGTTCTGAACAGCGCTTCATGGGAACGCAGTGATCTTGTTGTAATCCCTGGGGAAAAAGCTGCGATTGGCAGCGTTTGGACAGATCGGGAAGGCAACCAATTGAAATCGCAATACACAGATGGCCGCTGGATCATCGACGCACCTAAGATGCCATCATTAGGTATGACGACGATTCACTTTACAGATCAATCTCAAACAAATGCGGCTGAGGAGATGCCTTTCCAACTGGAAGGACGCTCGTTAAAAACGCCTCATTATGAAATCGAATGGAACGAATCCGGTCAATTGGTTCGCGTATTCGACTTAGATAATCGCCGGAATGTGCTTGAGGCAAACTCGCGAGGCAACGTTCTGCAGGTGTTTGAAGATAAGCCGATTGATTTCGACGCTTGGGATATTGATATTTTCTACCAAGAAAAAATGCGCGAAGTTACCGATCTTGTATCGGTTGAGCTCGTTGAAGAGGGACCATTAGCAGCAACTGTTGTATTCAAATGGAACTTTGCGAAGTCTACGATCTCGCAGTCGATGACTGTCTACGCAGGCAGCCGACGCATTGATTTCAGCACCCATATCGACTGGCAAGAACGTCAGCAGCTCCTTAAGGTTGCATTCCCGGTAGACGTGCGTTCTACGGAGGCTACTTACGATATCCAGTTCGGTAATGTCAAGCGTCCGACGCATTGGAACACGAGCTGGGATTGGGCGCGTTTTGAATCCGTTGGGCACCAATGGGCGGACTTGTCCGAACGTGGATACGGCGTAAGCTTACTGAATGATTGTAAGTATGGCTACGACATTAAGGATAACGTCATGCGCTTATCGCTAATTAAATCCGCGATTCATCCGGACCCGACAGCTGATCTTGGGGAACATTCCTTTGTGTATGCTCTTCTCCCTCATGCGGGGGATTGGTATGCAGGCGGCACGGTACAGGAAGCATGGGCGCTTAATAATCCGCTGACAAGTTACGTTGGTGTTCCAACGCAAGGTACACTTTCCATGTTCGAATTCTCTGCTCCAAACGTGATGGCGGATGCGATCAAGAAATCAGAGGATGGAGAGAGACTGGTGCTGCGTATCCATGAGTTTGCTGGAGTCCGTACCCATGTGGATATTAAGAGCGATTTTAAAATTCGATCCCTGCAGGAATGTGATTTGATGGAACGTCCTATCGGAGATGTTGATGCTGCTAATATTGAGCTGAAGCCTTATGAAATTAAGACATTTCTTGTTAGTCTTGAAGTTTAGGTAACGGTTGGAAAACCTGAATCTAAACCCTAAATTCCCACTGAAAAATTCAGCCCCACCTTTGTGAATGTTGCAGTTTGCCAGCTGCTCCCACTGGATTAATCCAGTGGAAGTAGGAATTTGCCGGCCTAAAAGCCAATTCCATTGGATTTATTCCAATAGAAGCACAAATTTCGAAGCCAAAGAGCAAATTCCATTGGAAAAATCCAATGGAGCTATGAATTTCGTTCTGAATACCGATTCGAATGTCCCAGAAGGTCAATCGACCAAAAGGGGCTGTCCCCAAAGAAAGTAGATTTATCTACTTTCTTTGGGGACAGCCCCTCTTCGTTTATTCAGATTTTGCCTCGTCACAACTGGCAGGCACACCTCCTCGGCAATAGTGGTTACCAATGTTGTATTCTCTACAACAATTCACACACCAAAAGGCTATTTTGTAGGTTGAAGTTGCAGTTTGTACAACATTTTGAGCCTATTTGTTGCGAAATGGCCTGTATGGGGTCCAATTGTTGTACATGATGCAAGATTGATGGGAGAGAGGCGGGATCTAGGGAGAAATTGTTGCACATTCTACAACATCATTCAACCGAGAATAGGATTCATTCATCCAGCAACTTCATGTGAGTCTTTAGACAATGGAGTTCGAACACACAATTAAAAATAAAAGTGTATTGAAAAACTACGGTTTGGAAAAAAGACCGGCATAAAATTCCCCCGTAACCATACACTTTTAGTAAGTAAGAGGAATGGATTAATCAAAATTTAACAATTCGGGACAACGCCATTAGGGGTTTGTCCTTTTTCTTTTGCTGGTCGGACGTTGTATAATCAAGATCATCGGCAGATGACTCAGAAAGAAGGGATGACAATGCTGAAGCTAAGTATTCTTGATCAGTCACCGGTATCATCCGGGTTTACGCATAGCGAGGCGTTACAGCAAACAATTGGGTTGGCTCAGGTGGCCGATCGTCTAGGCTACACCCGATTCTGGGTGTCGGAGCATCATAACTCGGCAGGCCTTGCGGGCTCCTCGCCAGAGGTGCTTCTCTCCACGCTGGCTGCCCGTACGAGTCGTATTCGGCTCGGCTCCGGCGGCGTGCTGCTGCCCCATTACAGCCCCTACAAGGTCGCTGAGAATTTCCGTATGCTCGAAGCGCTCTACCCGGGGCGCATCGACCTTGGCATCGGGCGTGCGCCCGGAGGCACGCCGCATACGGCCAAAGCGCTGCGAGGCATCAGCGCTGATATGTTCGAAGGACTTGAGCGGTTCCCAGCGCAAGTCACGGATCTACTCGGGTTCCTCGCCGACTCGGTGGAACCCGGGCACGTGTTCGAGGGCATCCGCGCCACCCCTTTGGTGGACTCGATGCCCCAGGTGTGGCTGCTCGGCTCCACCGGGCAGAGCGGGGTGTATGCCTCGCAAGCAGGCGCAGCGTTCTGCTTCGCGCACTTCATCAACGGAGCGGGAGGGCAGCATGCGGTGCGCAGCTACCGCAGCTCGTTCCGACCGTCCGCGCTGAATGTCGTACCGCAGGCGACGGTGTGCATCTATGTGCTGTGCGCTGAGACGCAGGCGGAGGCTGAGGAGCTTGCGGCTTCGATTGATTTGCGTATCCTGCAAATGGAAAAGGGCGAATTCACAGGAGTGAAATCGCCCGAAGAAGCGGCTGACTATACGTACTCAGATTGGGATCAAACAAGGGTTAGGGACAATCGATCCCGTATGATTATTGGTGATCCGAACCAAGTAAGGGAGCAACTGCTGAACTTAGCCGAAAGCTACCAAGTCGACGAAGTGATGGTGGTGGCCGGCGGCTACCGCTTTGAGACGAGACTGCAGACGATTGAATTGTTGGCAGAAGCTTTTAAACTTGAGATGAGGCAGCATGCATTTTAAACAAACGATTAACGGTTCTTACTCGGACGCTTATCGATTTCTTGTGTGACGATAAAGGCTAGCTCCTCATTGCCGAATAGAGATAGTACGCCTAGTACCGTATCATCAGGGACTTCACCGGCTTCTTCTTTGGGAACCGTTAAATCAAGGGCTTGCTGCAGCGATTCGTTATTAGGCTGGTCGGGATAGGCGCTATGATAAAGCGCAGCAGGATCCAAATCATGGTTGATACACCATTGTGCAAAAACGAGGATCATCATATGCTCTTCACGTTTGTAATTTTCGATCATTTGCTCTTCTAATTGTTTATTATTCATATTTGTATAGACATCTCCTTAAACAACCTCTTCCTGTTGATGGGTTCATTATAGCGAAAGATTAGGTGTAATCACAATGATTAAGAATGAGAAAATCAAAGCATCCGAGGTACATGTTACGGGACTACATGGCGAAGATCTAGGCGTTATGCTCACGAAGGAAGCACTGCTGCTAGCGAAACAGCTGAAAGTGGATTTAATCTGCACCTCGCTCATGAGCAGTCCTCCTCCATGTAAGCTCATAGGCGCTGGGCAAGCGAAGCAAGAAGCACAACAGGAAAAGCAGCAGGCCCGCAAGCGGGAGCAAGCACCGAAAGTCAAGGAGCTCCGCTTAACACCTCACATCGAAGATCATGACTTGGAGACGAAGAGGCAGCAGGCGGAGCGCATTCTGCAAGGCGGTGACGCTGTGCTGCTGGTCGTGAAGATATCAGGCAAAGAAGGCGCGAAGGCCAAAGAATTGCTTGAGACGCTGACCAAAGATTTGAGCTCGCATGGACGTAAGCACACAGGCATACAGCTTAGCGGTAAGCAAGCGGCTGTGCAAATGGATCCCATTTAAAAAAAGCATGGACTACTCGGGATAGATCGAGCAGTTCATGCTTTTTATTAATTAACTGTAATCGCTTGAGACCCCATCTGCTCCCAGACTGTTTTGAAATCAGATAAAGCATAGGATTCCTGTTTTCCGGTCATAGGATCGTTCATATAAGCGTAATCGTCGTCCCAGCCTGTTAATAGTAAAGCGTGTTCAGGTTGATACCACTCGACTAGCTGCCCCTTCTCATCCTGCCATTCCATCTCCAGATAAGGTATGTCCATATGTTCGGTTGCCCAGATCATTACCGGTTTTCCTCGGGAAATAATCGTGAGCAAATCTTCAAAGGCTATGCCAGATAAATCCTTCACTCGACCAGGTAACCATTGATCCAGCATGTCCGCGATCGGCTTATGATAAATACCATAACCTACCTCATAAGGGTTACCTACAAATACACTTTTGGGATTACTGCCAATAAATGCACCGTCGTCATTCACATAGGGCAACTCACCTAAGGGGAGTGCGTCAGCGACTTCCTCTTTGGGTACTGGGACTCCAGCCCAGTTAAGCAGCATCGTGGCAACGACTGCTTCGCATCCGTTCGGCAGCTCGGGCAGTTGCGATAGGGCAGGAATATTTTGTAACTGAAAATGATGCTCCTTATTGGGTTGAATGGATGGTGCAGGGGTATGTAATGAATTTGATATTGATATTGGTTGTTCTGTACCATCTAGATGTGGTTTAGTGACGGATATAGGTAATACCTGCTCCAGGGCAGGAGATGTTGGCATAGCGATTGCCAAACAAAAGATGCAGAATAACACTAAAAAGCAACAAGCCATTTTCTTCATTTCCCACGTCCAATCTGGGTTATCTTCTCATTACAACATGGGAAAATGCAAAAATCAAATAAAGGACTCGGCCATTTATTTCTGCAAAGTGAAAATGATCTAATCAATGCACATACAATGACAACTCTGCAGCATAGTTTAGGAGAACGGATTATTGCGAGGGTATAGGTTTTTTAGAGCGTTCATATGAACTTGTGAGGTATATGCACATAGAATAGGGTAAAATGGGAGCAAAGACTCGTTTAACGGATATAAAGGGAGACTTATGAATAAACACGAGGATCAGAAAAAGGCATTGGAACAAGCCGCTATTGATATCTTTCTGGAGTTATACAATGTGAACAACGAGGTTCCCCTTCGTATGGTTCAGCAGCAAGAGAAGCCGGACGCACTGCTTGAGGATGCCAGGAATAATCGAATCGGGTTAGAAGTCACCCATCTGTTCTACGATACCGAGGAAGCACGGCTTATGCTATCGCGTTCTGAGCTGACTAAGCCTAGTGTCGAAGGAATAGATACGTTTATTAAGGTCATTAATGACCGAATTCAAAGTAAGGAACATAAATTTAAAGATTACTCACATGATTATCCCTGCATGCTGCTTATTCGTAATCTATCCCTTTTGTTTGGGATGTCCGATATACTTGGCCGGAAGCGTAACTTGGTACTACCGCATGGACATTTCACCCAGGTGTGGCTCCTGTCTAGAGATTTCACACCAGACTGGTTATTGATTAACTTGAACGAAGTTGGTCGTGGAGGTATGAAATGAAGCGTTTCTACATGGGACTTATCGTAGCTTTTGGTGTATATGCGTTAACCTTGATCGTTTACTTCTTAAAAGGGGACTTGTTCCACATCCCATATGCACTAATTGGAACCATTGCAGACCCGCATACGTTCATGACCACACAAGAAATTACAAAGGCCGAGTCCTTGTCGCGCATACGGTCGCTTGTCTTTTTCCTAAGTACTCCACTACAGATGGGGGTCCTGTTGGCACTGCTCGGAATTGCAGTAAGGTTTCGCAGTATGTCAGAAAGGTTGTTCCGCGCTTCCTTCCTGCAGATGGTTGCTTTTGTGCTTTTATTTACCTTACTTATGGACGTGCTCTTGCTGCCGATTGATTATTTCCTGTTCAAAATAGATCAGGCTTATGGGTTGTCCACGGAAACACTAACCATGTTCTGGAGTGATCATGGCAAAGATTTTCTGATTAATGTCTCGGGTACGACAGTTATCGTCTGGATTTTTAGAGGGGTGCTAAAATGGAGTCCTAACCGTTGGTGGCTATGGTTCTGGCTGGTATCTATTCCGCTTATTTTGTTTGTCACCTTCATCCAGCCCGTTGTGCTGGATCCGCTGTATCACGATTTTCAACCGCTTCAAAATCAAGAGCTAAAGGCACAAATACTCCAGCTTGCTGCGCAATCCAACATCCCTGCGGATCAAGTATATGAAGTCAATATGTCTGAGCGGACTCATACAATTAATGCCTATGTGAATGGCATTGGAGGGAACGCGCGCATCGTTCTTTGGGATACGATACTGAAGAAGCTGCAGCCTGATGAGATTTTGACCGTGATGGCTCATGAAATGGGACATTACGCCGAGCGGCATATCTATCTAGGGATTGCCTACGGAATCCTACTTAGTTTTATCGGTTTCTGGCTTGCCTTTCATGCTTATCGTTTGTTTATCCGGCGTTGGGGTTCAATTTGGGGAATACGAGGGGAAAACGATTTAGCTGCTCTGCCGATCTTGCTGCTTATTGTGACGATGATGAGTTTTGCCTCGGCGCCAGCGCAAAATGCGTTCTCGAGAGTCATCGAACATCGAGCAGATGCCTATGCTATGAAAATGACCGGAGACGGCAGCGCCGCAATCCGCGCATTTCAACACATTGCCAAAGAAAATCTCAGCCCGGTCACACAACCTAAGCTGGTTCAGTGGTTCCGCGGCTCGCATCCAACGATTTTGGAGCGGATTTTGTATTTCGAGCAGTTTGATAAGCGATAGGGAAGAGTAGAAGTAGGAATAGGAGTAGGAGAAGAGAGAAGAGAGAAGAGAGAAGAGAGAAGAGAGAAGAGAGAAGAGAGAGTAAAAGGTAAGGCGCAAGTATAAAGTAGGCAGGAGAAAAAAGCACGGAAGCTGTCCTGAAATTCTGGATGCCTTCCGTGCTTTTTTTACAAATAGAAAAGGGGTGTGGCGACGGAGCTGACCTTAATTAGAAAAGCAAGTTGTACAGAGTACAACAATTTACTTGATTTCTTCTTGGAAAGCTAAGAATGTTGTATCTTCTACAACAAATTAGCCTTTGTATAGGCTTTTAGAGCTTTAGCCGAAACTATTGTATTTTTTACAACATTCGGGTGGAAAACGTGGATTTGCTTGCCTAAAAGTTGTACAAATTACAACTTTACACGTTGAGAAACCTTTTGGGCGTAGCTTGCTTTGGCATTAACCTTACAAGCCCGCTTACCAAAAGAAGGTGTAACTTCCACCAAACACTATTCGTTTCTACGAGTCATTTGCTGCCAGACGGAGCCTTCGGCGGCATGCCCGCCTTCGATGCGTTCGAGTGCGATTTTCACCTGCATGCGCACCTCGAATTCGGGGTCATCTACCGCTTGGTGCAAGTCACTGAGCACAGTGTTGTCTCCTACTTCGTACAAGAAGCGCGCCGCGCGCCAGCGGACTAGCTTGTTGCGGTCTTTGAGAGCCTTCGCCATGGCCGGTATGGCGGCAGGATCTCCGATGTCGGACAGCGTATCGCCTGCGGTCCTCCGAACGGAAGGTGTATCGTCCTCGAGGGCACGATATAGGAAGGGCAGTACCTCGGGTTCCTTGATATCCCCGAGGTATACGGTTGCCAGTCGCCGAATCGACGTGTTCTCGTCCTGCAGGGCATGGACGAGAAGCGGCAGCGTCTCAAGCGACGGCTGGATCTTCTGAAGCGCGGCGTAGCGCAGCTTCCAGTCGCTATGGCGCAGCTGTGCAAGGGCTGCGCTAGCATCTTCAACCCCTGCGGATTCCTCCGCAGGGGAAGTTTCTGAGGTCTCCTGCATCGCGAGGGAGACCAAGCTTTCGACGCGGGCGTCGTCGTAAGAAGCGTCCAGCTCCTGGACGACTTCGCCCGCGATGTCCCCGAGCTCGCCGTAGCGTACGCCGAGCTCCTCGAGCTTCCGCTCCTTAATCAGGTTCGGCGATGCCGTACCTGCGCGAACTGCCGCCTCAGTGAAACGCTGCGGCATTCCTACGCGCACTTCCTCAGCGCCAGCGCGTACCCTCACCTGGAGCGGGATACCACGAAACATCTGCACGAGGACTTGTGCCTCACCGAATGCGGCATCAGCCGTGGGCTGCTGTTCCGGAGGCAGGCCTCCGTCGGCAGATGGCTGCGCTTCCCCAAAAATCTCACGGGCTCTCGCCAGAATGAACTGCCAGTCCCCCTTAGAGGTACGGTCTACGGCGATGAAATCCGCAGCGTGGAACACACTAATCACGCCTTGGACAGCCAACAATTGCCCAATGTTTTCAGGTGCCTGCTTGCTGTTTTCTTTTGTATAGGTTTTTCGCACACCAGTGGGAAGCGACTCATCCATATTGAGTTTCATCGAATTCGGGCTAGGTGTCGGTTCAATAGATATAATTTTCAAGTGGACAACTCCTTTTAAAAGGCATTGCAGCCGCATGTGAAAAGACCCGGACGAAGTTCCGTCCAGGCCTGTTATAGGCATTTACTGCCGTTTAATCTAAATCAACTAGATTGCGATTTAAGTACTGATCCAACGTTTTCGTTAAATCAAACACCGTATGCGCTAAATCCACATTTTCAAAGACATGATCACATTGGTCACGGAAAGCTAATTCATCTTCGTAATAAGAGAGATACTTTGTAATGACTTCTTCAGAGTCTCCACTTTCTTTCATCCGTTGTTCAAGTTTATCCCGCCCGGCATGAATGAAGATAAGGACTACGTGATCTCCGTAAATCTTTTTGAGGGTTTCGGCGCCAAAACGGTTCAAGATTAAATAAATGCTGCCGCTAAGCTCGAACATGTGTTCAATATCTGCACTTTTGATGCCATACAAATGGTCATTAACTGTACTAACCTCAATGAATTCACCGGCAGCTTGGGCTTTAACAAACTCAGCCGGAGAGATAAAGTGATAATCTTGACCATCTTCTTCGGTAGCCTTCGGAGGTCTGGTGGTGTAGGAGATGACCTGCTTCATGCCGAGCGTAGAGCCTGACATTTCCGCGACCGTCTTACGACCAGCACCGTGAGGACCGGTGAATACAAAAATCATTTCCTTGTCCTTTAATGCGTACATGGAACATACCTCCTTAATGGGAATTGTGGGGGGTAAATCCTACGTGCGTGCAACGGTATGAAACGATTTTTGATGAGTAGGATCTCTTGCAGCCGTATTTATATTTTACAACGTTCGGGTTATTCGGTAAAGCCTTGCGTAGAAAGCGCTTTTTTGCTTAGCGCTTTCCGCCACGGCCACCACCGCGTGGTGCGCTGCCGCGGGATCCGCCTGATTGCCCGCTGCGAGGCGAGCTGGATCTGTCGCCACGCGGCGCTCCGCCGCGTGCTCCAAAGCTATCACCGCGTGGTGCGCTACCGCGAGCTCCACGCTCGGCACTGTCGCCACGTCCGCGTGCCTGGCCGCTGCGTTCGCCGCCAGCTTGCCCGCCGCGAGGCGCACTCGGTCTGTCGCCACGCGGCGCTCCGCCGCGAGCTCCAAAGCCTTCGCCACGCGGTGCTCCACCGCGTGTCCCGAAGCCTTCACCGCGAGGTGCAGCTGCACCTCGCGCTCCGCGCTCCGCACTGTCGCCACGGCCTTTGCCGCCGCGAATCGTGCGTGACGCACTTGCAGCGTCGTCACGCCCCGTGCCGGCATACTTGTTATATGGCGAGTAAGACTTATCGCCATGAGGAGCAGAACGTTTGCGCTCTGTACCTTCACCGCGACCTGCTGTACGAGGCGCGCGTTCGGCTTCGTCTCCGCCACTCCAAGAACGGGTGACGCGTGCTTTAGCAGCATTCATGTTGTCACCGCGGCCTGGTCCAGCATTCGTTGCTGCTGGGCGGTCTTTATTCTCAGCGCGTCCCCATGTATTCGGATTGCGTTCCGAATTAACCTTCGCAGGACGTGGACCAGTACGTGCACTTCCAGGTGCAGCAGTACGCGAACCGAATTTATCGCCTCTAGAGGACGAACTATTCGTTCCATACTGAACGTTGTCTCGACCACCACGGCTAGCTTCGCGAGCGCCGGATCTTCCGCTGCGTCCGCCGCGCTGTTCAGCTGCACCGTTTCTTTCATTACGGCCCCCGCGTGATTGACCGCCGCTGCTTCTGCGTGCGGAACCTCTGCCATCTGTGTCTACATATTCTTCAGAGTTGGAACGAACACGTCTTTGCTGTTGTTCCGGACTTCTCAAAGACATCCGAATCCCTTTTTCGATCAATTCAATGGTAGGCATATCTCGCTGCGTAGCAAAAGTCACAGCTACACCCGATTCCCCAGCACGGCCAGTTCGGCCAATACGGTGAATATAGCTCTCAGCATCTTGCGGGACATCATAATTGAAAATATGAGTGACGCCTTCAACATCCAAGCCACGAGCTGCGATGTCCGTTGCAACCAAAAGTTCGATTCGCCCGTCTCTGAAACGCTTCATGACTTGTTCGCGCTTCGCTTGAGACAAATCACCATGAAGCTCATCCGACATTAAGCCAATTTCCTGCAAAACCTCATTGAGCGCTATAGCCTTAGCTTTCGTACGACAGAAAATCATCGCTAGATATGGCTTATATTCTTTAATAGCAGCTATCAAAGCATCTTGTTTGTCTCGATCTGTCGTTGGAACCAGTACTTGTTTAATTTCAGTCAAAGTCACTTGTTTGCTTTGAATTTTAATTTCCTTAGCTTCTTTCATATAAGCTTTGGATAGGTTTACAACCTGCTCAGGCATGGTTGCTGAGAAGAGAAGTGTTTGACGATAAGGGGATGTTTGGGCAATGATATCCTTCACTTCATGAAGGAAGCCCATATGCAGCATTTGATCGGCTTCATCTAATACAAGTATTTTTAATTTATAGAAGTTAATAGAACCGCGGCGAAGGTGATCGAGCAATCTTCCCGGTGTTCCTACTACTATATGTATGTTACCTTGTAGCTTTCTAAGCTGCTTTTCTACATCTTGCCCGCCATATGCCGCCAAAACCTTTGCTCCTGTAACAGGGACAAGGTTTTTTAGCTCGTTGCTAATTTGAATAGCTAATTCACGTGTCGGTGTCAATATAAGTGCTTGGACATCTGGGCTTTCTACATCAATTGTTTCTAATATAGGAAGTACAAAGGCAAGGGTTTTACCAGTACCTGTTTGTGCTTGTGCGATAACATCTGTACCTTTTAATAAAACAGGAATCGCTTCTTTTTGAATGGGGGTCGGTTCTACGACTCCTCCAGATTGTAATACTTGAACAAGACTTTCTCTAATTCCTAATGAGGCAAATCCATTTGACATGGTAAATTGGCCAGCTCCCTTTTTCCTGCTAATATAGGGACTTTGGTCATAGACCAAAGTCTCTCCTTGTTAAAGACGATTCCCTCATTGTACAGGAATGCCAGACAAATGAAAACAGGAGCCGACCAAACAAGCAGCAATTACTACTTTATATAGAAGGAATTTTCGTTAATTCATGTCGTTTGCTACTACATTAATCTTCAGGCAATACTTGCGCTGTACCGAAAACGCGCGTAACCGTTTGATTGAAATCCGTTAATAACGGCATCAGAGAATGGCCCTTCCAGCTTTCTTGGGCGTAGTTGTTCATTTTATTAAGGAAATCTCGGTTTGCTGAAATGTATACATCCATGATGTTAGGCTGCAGCGTACGAATTTTCTCGGCCATGGCTTGTTTGAAACGATGTGAAAGTAGATCGTGGTGCACGGCAGTTTCATAACTATTGTAGCCATTGTTTAAATCATTGGACGGCATGGAGTCGTTGAGTGGCGCATTATCGTTATAAAAGCCTTTGTTAGTCCCCTGGTTATTCGTCTCTTTGGTGGTACCCTTAGTACCTACAGCACTGCTGTCAATCATTAGAGCGACGTAGGCATTCTGATCCGTAGTCATCACGATGGCTGTATTAACCCCATTCATAGCATGTAATTGATTTGAAAGAAATTGGCTGTATTCCAGCTTTGAATTGTTGTGTGTAACTGGACCATAGAGCTGCTGAGTTTGATAAGATCTTTCGGTTTCCTCTGTTTTTTCGACAGGGGCGCCAAAATTCGTGTGGTCGGGGCTTTTCCCATATTCTCTTCCATTCTCTGCACAACCGGATAATGTCAGCAGGAGGAATAACATTCCACAAATCGGAAAACCTAACTTCCTGAGCATCAAAAGAGACCTCCCATATACGTTGTAATGTTTATAGGATGGGATGTTTCTGCGCTTTTATTCGTGTTCACAAATAAAGGCTTTTATGCATAAAGAGGCGGGTGTATGGAAATAACCATGGAGGGAAAATATATCGCTACAGAGCGGTTTAAGAACAATTTGTGAACTTCCCTCCAGCGATTGACAAAAACTTTTCACGAATTTATAGTTAATAAAGTGAATTGACATGGGCATGGCCTTCGTGGTAAAAATATTGTTTTAAAAGTGGGGTTGATACAATGAGTCGATTGAAAAAGTTATGGCGTCTGGTGCCCCTTTTAGCGGCAATGACGTTCTTGCTAACCGGGTGTGGAGACCCAACCTTGTCTGCTTTAGTACCTAAAGGTCCTGTGGCATCCGAGCAGCTTTATTTAATGAAATTAAGTCTCTTTATCATGGTTTTTGTCGTAATTGTCGTATTTGCAATTTATGTGTATGTGTTAATTCGCTTTCGTAAGCGTGAAGGTGATAATAGCGTACCTAAGCAAGTTGAAGGTAGCCACGTGCTTGAGATTATCTGGACCGTTGTTCCGATTCTCCTTCTGTTAGTACTTGCGGTGCCAACAGTGACCTACACATTTAAGCATTCAACGAATTACAATAAGGACAAAGCTGCGGTTCATGTCAAAGTAACTGCACATCAATTCTGGTGGCAGTTTGAATATCCCGATTTAGGCATCGCTACAGCTCAAGAGCTTGTCGTACCTAAGGATAAAATCATTGCATTTGAACTTGTTTCGGCTGACGTTTCTCATGCTTTCTGGGTACCGTCCTTGGGCGGTAAAGTAGATACAAATCCTGGCATCACGAACACGCTTTACTTGCAAGCAGATGAAATCGCTACATTCCAAGGTAGATGTACAGAGCTTTGCGGTGCCTCGCATGCCTTAATGAACTTCACAGTTGAATCAAAGACTGAAGCAGATTTCAATGCATGGGTAGCGAAAATGAAAGCTCCTGCTAGTGTGCCGGCAACTGCACAAAAAGGTGAAGAGCTTTTCAAAGAAAATTGTATGTCTTGTCATGCTGTAAATGCAAATGGTCCTGGTGTTGCTCCTAACCTCAAAGGTTTTGCAGATCGCAATACCCTTGCTGGTATTCTGGAACACACTCCTGAGAAGATGGCGCTGTGGATACATAATCCGCAAGAACAAAAACCAGGCAACAAAATGCCGGCTTTTGGTAAAGAAGCAGGCGGCAAGCTTGATGACGCTCAAATTAAAGATATTGTTCAGTACTTACAGACTTTGAAATAAACTTCTCAGGTAAAGGAGGTTAATACGTTGGCTCACTCTCATCCAGTAAAAAAATACAGCGGTTTGATGGATTGGCTCACTACAGTCGATCACAAGAAAATCGGTATCCTGTACTTAATAGCGGGCGGCTTCTTCTTCCTAGTAGGAGGACTTGAAGCCATCTTGATCCGGATTCAACTTGCTTATCCCGATCAACACATTTTTATCGGCGATTCATTTAACCAATTAACGACGATGCACGGAACAACGATGATTTTCTTTGCGGCTATGCCGGTTATCTTCGCATTCATGAATGCCATCGTTCCTCTACAAATTGGTGCAAGGGACGTTGCGTTCCCTTTCGTTAACTCACTTGGTCTCTGGTTGTTCATCGCAGGTGGCGTACTGATGAACACTAGTTGGTTCTTGGGCGGGGCACCTGATGGCGGTTGGACGGGGTATGCACC
The DNA here is from genome assembly GCF_013141785.1 of Paenibacillus germinis. NCBI lineage: Bacteria > Bacillati > Bacillota > Bacilli > Caryophanales > Paenibacillaceae > Paenibacillus > Paenibacillus germinis. The sequence goes on along the minus strand of NZ_WHOC01000076.1, from coordinate 37,924 downwards.
ATTATCCTCGATAACTGACAGTGCTTTGGGACAAACAATAGAAAACAACCTGCAAGGTATGGACTTCTATGTAATTGGATTACAAATTGCCGGTATTGGTACACTAATCGGGGGGATTAACTTCCTCGTTACCATTATCAACATGCGTGCACCAGGTCTTACGTATATGCGTATGCCAATGTTCACATGGTCTGCTTTCATTACTTCCGGTTTGATCGTGCTTGCCTTCCCGGCATTTACGGTTGCCCTTGTTGAACTTATGTTTGACCGTGTCTTCGGCGGTGCATTCTTCGATGCAGCCAGAGGCGGTAACAACGTACTATGGGAGCATTTATTCTGGATTTTCGGGCATCCCGAAGTTTACATCTTGATTCTTCCTGCTTTCGGTATCATTTCTGAAATCGTTTCAACTTTCTCGAAGAAACGTCTTTTCGGATACAGCTCCATGGTATTTGCAACAGTTTTGATTGGTTTCCTAGGCTTCATGGTTTGGGTTCACCATATGTTTACAGCTGGTTTAGGTCCAGTGGCCAATTCCATCTTCGCGATTGCTACTATGGCTATTGCAGTTCCAACTGGCGTGAAGATCTTTAACTGGTTATTCACACTTTGGGGCGGGCAAATTCGCTTCACAACAGCGAATATTTTCGCAACAGCTTTTATCCCAACATTCGTAATGGGTGGAACAACGGGGGTTATGCTTGCGATTCCAGCAGCAGACTTCCAGTATCATGATACGTATTTCGTTGTCGCACACTTTCACTACGTTATCGTTGGTGGTCTAGTACTTGGTTTGTTCGCGGGTCTTTACTACTGGTGGCCAAAAATGTTTGGACGTATGTTAAACGAAGGAATGGGTAAACTGCATTTTTGGTTGTTCTTCATTGGCTTCCATTTAACATTCTTCCCTCAGCATTTCTTGGGACTTATGGGAATGCCGCGTCGTGTCTTTACGTACCAACCCGGACATGATCTCGAAGTAGGTAACTTGGTTTCAACCGTAGGGGCATTCTTGATGGGGATCGGTACATTAGTATTCATAATCAACATTATTACAACTGCAAGAAAACCAATTACGGCTCCCGCAGATCCTTGGGACGGTCGTACATTGGAGTGGGCGATTCCTTCTCCTGCACCTGAATATAACTTCAAACAAACGCCGCTTGTTCGCGGATTAGATGCACTTTGGAAAGAAAAAATGGCTGGTAATAAAGAGATGACTCCGGCAGAACCTGTAGGTTCGATTCATATGCCTTCAGCATCCATTTTACCGCTTGTTATGTCCGTTGGTTTGTTCATTGCAGGATTTGGTTTTATGTACAAAAACCACTATGTAGCTGTCGCGGGTATGATTGTTACATTTATTGCAATGTTCTTGCGTTCCGTATATGACGATCATGGTTGGCATATTGAAAAGGAAGAGCTTGAAGATGACAAGGGGGTAAAGGCATGAGTACTCATCATACGGGCGCACTGCCTGCTAATCCGGAAACGGCTACCCTCGAAGGGAAAAATAAAGTTCTCGGATTTTGGTTGTTCCTCGGTGCCGAGGTTGTGTTGTTCGGTTGTTTATTCGCAACCTACATCGCGCTTCGGAACTCTGTTCCAGACGGTCCTACAGCAGATGAACTTTTCAAGCTCAAAACAGTAGGCTGGTCTACGTTCATCCTCTTAACAAGTAGCTTAACGAGTGTATTCGCGATCATGGCGATGCACAAACAGAAGCTAGGACAATTGTTGTTTTGGCTTGCAGTTACTGTATTGTTTGGTCTTTCGTTCTTGGGAATGGAGATTTACGAGTTCGTTGAATATGTGCACGAAGGTCACAAGTTCACAACAAGTGCTTTCTCAACCTCGTTTTATACCTTAGTCGGGTTCCATGGAGCTCACGTAGCGTTCGGTGTTTGCTGGATTACACTGTTGATTTTGCAAGGACTCAGAAAAGGTCTTACGGTTGTTACAGCGCCTAAGTTTTATGTAGCAGCTTTATATTGGCACTTTATTGACTTAGTCTGGGTATTTATCTTCACAGTCGTTTATCTGATGGGGAAGGTGGGTCACTAAGATGAGCAGCAATTCTCATGATACACACGCACCTAGCAAACGAGTTAAGCATGAATCACCACTGAACCACTACTTGTCATACATTATCTCGATTCTTCTCACGATGTTGGCATTCGCAGTCGTTCTTTACGGAGACTTAGATCGTTCCTTTATTTTAATCTTCATCGTAACTTTGGCGCTTGTGCAAGCTATCGTCCAGCTTCTGTTCTGGATGCATGCCAAAGAAAGAGGACACTTATTCCCGCTCATTTTCCTCGGGGCAGGAGCGTTTGTAGCTCTAACAGGAGTTATTACAGCGGTATATTGGATGTGGTGGTAAGAAAGCAGGAAGAGGCAACTTTGTCTAGACAAAGTGCCTCCTCTTTTTTTAGTTGAAAGGAGATAGAAATTAGCTATGAGCCAAATTGGTGGATTTTTCGATTTGTGGAATCCTGTTGTTCTGTTGGTGGTCGTCGTTGTCGGATATGTCTATAGTCGATTTGTCGCTAAGGGGAATGGGAATTTCGCAGATGCCGAGCCAGTTACGGGTAAGCAGAAGCTATATTTCTATACGGGGCTTGCCCTATTCTACATTGGACAAGGGAGTCCGATTAACTACATCGGTCATCATTACTTGTTTAGTGTGCATATGCTGCAGCAAACAATTCTTTATTTAATTGTTCCTATATTTATATGGCTAGGTACGCCTGCTTGGGTGCTCCGTCTTTTTATGCAAAATCGAGTCTTCCGCGGCATATTTTCATTTTTCACACGTCCGCTGATCGCGCTGTTTTTGTTCAACATGCTCTTCTCCATCTATCACATGCCTTTTATTATGGACGGTTTGATGAAGAATGATGTGTTACTTTTAAGTTATCATACGGTGCTTCTGATTACTGCGTTCATGATGTGGTTCCCTGTATTTTGTCCAGTTCCGGAGCTGAATAGCTTGAATGACCTGAAGAAATTGGCGTATATTTTCGGCAATGGTATGTTGTTGACACCTGCATGCGCGCTTATCATATTTGCTGATTCGATCATTTATGATATGTATTCGAATGTTACTGTGCCTTTCACTCATTTGTCTCCGCTCGATGATCAACAGCTTGGCGGCGTTCTTATGAAAATCGTTCAAGAAGTCGTATATGGCACTACACTTGCCTATATTTTCTTCAGATGGTACCGTAGAGAGCGTAAGGAAGATGACGATATGGATCTTCTTGAGACACAATAGAGAGCTTGAATAACCAAGGCGGGAATTGAAATCGCGCTTAGAAAGGATTTATGGAGATGCACATTTTACCAACTATTTCTACGATGTTTATCGTTATCAGTGCCATATTTGTTGGTTTCGGCTGGTATCATATTGTAAAAGGGAATCGAGAAACGCATCAAAAGCTGATGGTTCTTGGAGCAATCTTCGCACTAGCGTTTTTCATCATCTACATGTCCCGTACCTTGTTTGAGGGAAACACGGCATTTGGCGGACCGGAGAGTCTGAAGCTGCCGTATCACTTATTCTTGTTCTTCCATATAACGCTGGCAACGGTGGGTGGAGTGCTGGGTCTAATCACATTATGGTTTGCTTACAAAAACAAATTTCTAAAACATAAAAAAATCGGACGAGTCGCCGCGATTGTATGGCTGCTTACGGCGCCTACAGGTGTTATGGTGTATGTTCTGCTGTATTTGATGTATCCAGGTGGAACAACGAAGCCAGTTATTGATGCGATTTTTGGCTTGTAAGGAGAAGCTGAATGTGTGAGTTATGCTCACAACATTCGGCTTTTTTTGTCCCGTTTTTTTCCAAATATTATGGTAAACTAATTCATGTACAAATAAACACGTTATCTAAGGAAGGTGGTTAAAAGGTGACATATCCTTTGATCGTTGATCATGTTACGAAGCAATACGGGGATAAAACGGCAGTGAATGACATCCAGCTTCGTGTAAAGCAGGGAGAGATATATGGGTTACTTGGGGCTAATGGAGCTGGGAAGACAACGACGATGCGGATGGTATTAGGTCTCATTTATCCGGATCATGGAAGCATAAAGTGGAAGGGTCAAGGCTATCGGGAAGAGCTGAGACAGCTGATGGGCTATTTGCCAGAAGAACGAGGTTTGTATCCGAAGGTCAAAGTTAGCGAGCAGATCATTTATTTAGCGGAGCTGCGTGGTCTTTCCCGTAAACAAGCTGATGCCAGTCTGAAGCTGTGGTTGGAGCGATTTGACGTCCCTGAATATTACAATAAGAAGGTTGAGGAGCTATCTAAGGGAAACCAGCAGAAGATCCAATTCATCGCTGCGGTCATACATAACCCGGAAATACTAATTCTGGATGAAGCCTTTAGTGGACTCGACCCTGTGAATGTGGAGCTGCTGAAAACAACAGTGAAAAGCTTACGCGACGAGGGAAAGACGATTCTCTTTTCCAGTCATCGCATGGATCATGTGGAGGAGCTGTGCGAGCATATTTGCATTCTGCATCGTTCCAATACGCTTGTGCAAGGCAGCTTGAAAGATATCAAAGCAACGTTTCCTAAAGAGAGAATCATACTCGAGACCGAGAATCCGATTGAAGGTTTGGAGAAGCTCCAAGGCGTTACTGGGGTAGAAAAGCATCTGACCGGGTATGAGATACGCATTAATGATGCTGCGGCGTCGCAGCATATTCTCAGACATGCCATGGGGCAGTCAAACGTATATCGGTTTCAGTTGATGGAGCCAACGTTAAATGAAATCTTTATTCAGAAGGTGGGGAGCGCACATGAATAGGATCATGACCGTTATTCAATTCACTTTCATGACCCGTTTTCGATCCAAATCGTTTCGTGTGATGAGTGTGATTCTGATTTTGCTATTATCCATTATGATTCATTTACCTGCACTCATTGAAAAACTTTCCTCCCATGAAGCGACGAAGATTGGTGTCTTTGGAGGCAAACAAATGGAGCTTGCTGGTAAGCTAGCGTCATTTTATAATAATCAACCGAATCCGGATATTGTCATTATTCCACTTCCGGATGCGGGCAGCGCTGCAGCGAATGAAGCTTTAGGTAAGCAGCAGATCGCTGATAAGAAGATCAAGGGCTATTTGGAATTTACAGATGCCGTTGCAGCCGGTTTTCCGAAAATGGTGTATAAATCCGAAGGCACGATGGAATTTTCGTTAAAAGGCAAGCTTCAGACAGCTCTTCAGCTTATTAAAACGGACACGGCCTTACAAGGAGCAGGTCTCGCGGCTGAACAAAAGGCTAATATTCAAGCGCCAGTTTCCTTAGAGACTGTGCAAATCTCAACTAATGACAAGGCTGCGTCTGGCAAAACGGAATCGCAAATGGTGATGTCCTACGCGCTTGTATACGTGATGCTGTTCATGCTTTACATGGGTGTTATCGGTTTTGGGAACATGGTCGCGATGGAAATCACAGCAGAGAAGAGCTCGCGAGTGATGGAGCTTCTTATCACCAGTGTGTCACCACTTAAGCAGATGTTTGGCAAGATCATCGGGATTTGTCTACTCGCTTTATCGCAAATAGCGCTGACGATTGTAGTGGGTGGAATCAATTTAAGCTTATCTGGCAGCAGCAAACTAATTTCGGAGCTGCACCTTAACTGGTCCGATTTACAAATCTCACTTATCGTATATTTCTTAATCTTCTACCTGTTAGGGTTCTTCATCTATGCAACGGTTTTTGCGGCTGTAGGTTCACTTGTGAGCCGTACAGAGGAGGTTGGGCAGGCGATCATGCCGGTAACCTTGCTCATCGTGGCAGCCTTCATGATTGCCATGTTTGGACTGAATAACCCGAATGCCGGATTCGTTGTTACGATGTCATTCATACCGTTCTTCTCGCCACTTATTATGTTCCTGCGCATAGGTATGAGTAGTCCGCCTATTTGGCAAATATGGCTCTCCATCGTCATTCAATTGGCATCAATTGGTGCTATGGCTTGGCTTGCTGCTAAGATCTATCGCACAGGCGTGTTGATGTACGGCAAACGTCCTTCCTGGCGGGAGCTTCGGAAGGCGATGCGGGCTTATAAGGTGTAGAGAGGTATCGTCTGAAGTTTCCCAGTATGAAACGAGATCAACCAGATTGATCTAGTTGATCTCATCATACGACGCAATAGGAAGACTTATCTCAATCGTTGTCCCTTTGTTTTCCCTACTAAACACGGCGACTTCTCCGTGATGATTTTCTATTATCCTTTTACTGACCATGAATCCTAGTCCCGTTCCCGTTTCTTTTGTTGTGTAGAAGGGTTCTCCTAACTTAGAAAGAATGTGTTCGGGAATCCCGCAACCTTGATCGATAAAGCGAAGCCATATTTGATTTGGATTTTCATTGTTACTTTTTACTTGAATAACGATATTACCGCCTTTCGGCATAGCTTCAATCGCGTTTTTAATAAAGTTAATACATACTTGTTTCAGTTGATTCTCATCACACAGAATAGGGGGGATATCCGGATCAAACTCCGTGATGATTTGAATATTGTTGATAATAGCTTGCGTATCTAATAGGGTGGTCACTTGTGCTAGGAGCTTCCGAATGTCTTTACGCTCCGTTTGAATGATTTGAGGCTTTGCAAGAATTAATAGTTCACTTAGAATCATTTCAATTCGTTCGATTTCGGAGGCCATAATGTCCAAATATATTTTCTTCTCGACGATGCCAGATTTCATGAGTTGAACGAATCCTTTGATTGCAGTGATCGGATTGCGAATTTCATGAGCAATTCCTGCCGCTAATTGACCCGCAATGGATAATTTTTCCGACCTAATCAATAACTCTTCCGCTTGCTTTTTGTCAGTGATATCCCTTAGGATCACAGCCCAACCATTAATATGTCCATTCTCACCCCGCATAGCGAAGCTCGAAATCATTACCGTAAGAATAACGCCATCTTTTCTTTTTCTAATGGTTTCATGTCCTTCGAAGGCCTCAATCGATTTAGTTCTAGCCAGATTATGAATGGCTTCTGGTTTGAGTTCAATTGGAATGTTGGGTAAATCAAGGAGATGGAGTCCAACAATTTCTGACTCCGTCCATCCATACGTTTTTTCAAAGGCATGATTGATTCTTGCTACTTTTTCTTCTAGATTAAGGATAAGAATCGGATCTACATTTCGATCAATAAAGGATTCAAGCTGGTCTTTCGCTGCGTTCAGTTCTTGCTCCGCACGTTTTCTTTCACTAATATCTCTTCCTACAGCTAATACTTTAACAATTTCCCTGTCATCATTACGTATGATTTTTGCCGTTGTTTCAAACCAGACATAGTGTCCTTGTTTATGACGAACTCGGCTAGTAAAAGTATCCACATCTGTTTTCTGCAGAATACCTTTATTGATAAAAGAAACAATATCATCAGGGTGCCAGAAGTCGATTGCAACTTTGCCCACATATTCATCAGGTGCATATCCAAGTAAAGACTTAATGGCAGGGGAAACATAACGAATTTCGCCATCAGGTGTTGCAAACGAAATAATATCCTGCGCATTCTCTGAAATGAGTTGGTATAAATTTTGAGTTTCTTCTAACCTTTTCCACAATTCTTTTCGGTATGTGATATCACTAGCAAGTCCGTAGACACCAATGACTTGCCGATTGACAAAGATCGGGACATTGGTCACATCGAAGGTCGTATGTCTCCCTGTCTTATTCCTACCTGACGCCTCGTATCGTTGTGCAAAACCTTTTGTCGCTTGAATGAAATGATGCTCTACCTGTTCATAATCTGTTGGATCTACGACCGAACGAAAGTTTATCGGATTCTCTATCATTTCCTGTTTCGAATAACCCATCAGTTCTTCAAAAGATTGATTAATAGAGGTGTAGTTACCCTCCAAATCCATTGAATAAATTAGATCCGGATGATAGTCGAAAAGGGATTTATAACGCTGCTCGTTGTCCTGCAAGTTACGCTCTTTCTTGATTCGTTCAGTGATATCTCTGGAAACGATGATAATTTCTTTCGTCCCACCTGTTTCTGGATCAAGAAGGGAGCTGCTAGTTGACTCGGTCCATATATACTGCCCATCCTTTTTTCGTAATCGAACAATCTTGTTAGATTGCTTGTCAGTTTGAAGGATAGCCATATGATCCTGAATTCCCACTTGGACATCTTCAGGATGGAGGAATTCATAACCTGACTTCCCGATCATTTCTTCAGGCGTATACCCAAGAACTTCATAGCAGGAAGGAGATGCGTAGAGATAGGTTCCGTCAGGGTTGTGCATGGTAATGAAATCAAAAGCATGCTCCACAACGGATCGATAGCGTTGCTCTCTTTCTATTAAAAGGCGGTTTTTCTCCTGTATTTCGTTATAAGTCATCTTTTGATCGGTGATATTGATAACCTGAGATATGAAGAATAGGGGTTCTCCAGCCTTATTTTTCACTAAGGAGACCGTTATTTGTACCCATATAATCTCGCCCTGTTGCTTAATTAGGCGTTTTTCCATTTGGTACGACTCTCTCATACCCTCTATTAATTGGTCCCTATATGCAAGATCAAGGTTTAAGTCATCGGGATGTGTCATTTCTTGAACGCTCTTAAGGAGTAATTCTTCCTCAGATAAGCCTACGATCGAGCAGACAGTTGAATTTGCTTTGAGCACGCTCCCATTAATGGCTACGAGAACCATACCAATCGGAGCATATTGAAAAGCCTGAAAAAATAAGGTTTGATTCTCTAGCTGTTGCTCAATGATCATTTCATAACCTCCTGTTATAACTCGATGTATGAAGTCTTCTATGGCGTTGATCTTTTCTCCTTCTCGCTTTTTAAATCAATTCTCCAGTTGCTCTTTTTTCGAATTCGATGGTACACTAAGACGCGAAATTAGATTGAGCGGGGGAGCGACTCATGCCCAGAATAGGAACCTTCTATCAGAACCATTTGAAGCGGAAAATGTTTAATAAAATATTGTTTCTCTATACCATTGCATTGATTATCCTGTTTGTCACCGTGGCTTTCTTAGCCTATCGGTACTATGAACAGCGCGTTATTCAGGAAAAAATGGATAAAAATTTGCAAACGATCGATATTGTTAGCGTTTACATGAATCAGCAGGTAGAGAGAATGCAGTCCAATATTCAAGAGCTGTACACAGATGCGGCCGTCAGCGAAGATTTGAATTATTTTCTGATGTATGACTATTCTGCCTACTTGGAACATCGATTAAATCGCTATTATATGAATGAAAATTACCAAGGCAAAGGGATAGACACTTATCTTAAATCGATCGTAAACGAAGATGCCGGCATCGAGAACCTCATTCTGTACAGCTATGAGAAAAAGTTTTTTTACATCCTAAATCAAAGCTACCAAGACCGCATCACTTCGCCGATAAGCGAATCAGAGGAGACCAAGTGGCTCAAGGAGATGAAAAATCAAAGCTGGAGGAGTTTGGATGAGGGTGCTTTGCTGGAGCGAAGGGTAGAAGGGAAGTCCTTGTTTATGTATGCGAGGATGCTCCAAGATCCGATTACGCTCAAGACGAATGGCCTTATGATTTTTGATTTTAATACGGATCAAATTATTAAATCCATTCACAGCAAGACAGAAGACAGACGAGGGAACTTTGTTATCGCGACGCCAACTGGCGAAGTCATTTACGATTCCGAAAACAAATATTACGGCAAGAAATATCCGTATTGGAACGAATTACAAAGCCAGAAAGAATGGTATGCACTGGATGAGCCATCGAAGGTCAATCTCATCAATATCGGAAACACAGGGCTTGTGATCGCCGGTATTATGCCGCTGTCGACGATTCAGAAGAGTGTGAATACGGTGCGCAACAGTTTAATAGGCGTCACTCTGCTTGGTATCGCGCTCAGTTTTGCTTTTACATTTACGGTGATCCGTCGATTTTCCAAGAAAATCAGGAAGATTATGCTGCATACCAGCCGGCTTCAAGGCGGAGATTTGTCAGCGCGAATTCGTATGGAAGGGGAAGACGAGCTTCAGCAAATATCCGAAAGCTTTAATTATATGTGTGATCGCCTGGAATCCTACATCGAGAAGATGTATGTATCGGAAATTAGGCAGAAGAGTGCCGAATTGTCTGCTTTACAGGCGCAAATTAATCCCCATTTTCTCTACAATACGCTGGAAAGCATTCGGATGAAAGCTTTTGCTTCCGGAAACAGAGATGTGGGACAAATGATTTACTTGCTTGCGGGCATTTTCCGCAATATGATTCGCAACCAGACGAGCATCAAGCTGGTGGAAGAAATCAACATGTGCAGCACCTACCTGGAATTGTTTCGATTCCGATATGAAGATAAACTGATGGTTGATATCCGACTAGACGGTTCGATCGCGGGCTGTAAAGTGCTAAAGTTGCTCATCCAGCCAATTGTAGAGAATTATGTCGTTCACGGATTTCGACCGGATTCGGGCGAGAATCGAATTTCCATTACGGCCGATCTGGTGGAAGGTCGTATTGTTATCATGGTGGCAGACAACGGGAAAGGGATTTCACAGGTAAGATTGGATGAAATTGAAAAAAGGCTGAAGCCAGTCTATGCAGGTGTATCCGAAACTAGCGATTCTCTCGGTTTGTTTAACGTGAATGAACGCATTCGTTTAACGTATGGGAATGATTATGGACTTCGTATCCGAAGTGAAGAAAATAGGGGTACAGAAGTTATTTTGGAGCTCCCGGCGCTGAAGGAGGAGGCAATCGCATGAGAAAAGTTTTTTTCGCGGATGATGAGCCATTAATCGCTAAAGGTATGCCTTCCGTCGTGGATTGGCAGCAATTTGGTTTGGCCGTCACAGGAACGGCGATGGATGGTGCAGAGGCGTTTGCCAAGCTGCAAGAAGAGCCGGTGGACTTGTTGATTACAGATATTATGATGCCAGAGATGAACGGATTGGATTTGATTCGCAAGGTCAAAACGATCCATCCCCGAACGAAGTTCATTGTGATGAGCGGTTACGAAGAATTTCAATACGTGAAGGAAGGCATTACGTTAGGCATTGAAAATTATATTCTGAAACCGATCAATATCGATGAGCTGGAATCGACAATTAAGCACATTATTAGGGACTGGGAGCGAGAAGAGTTCAGTTTGTTCCGTACCGATGAGGATTGGAAAATACTCCGCAACAACATTTTGCAGCGCTGGTCGAGCGGAGAAATTGAAGGTCAGGAATTAAGAGATCGAGCTGCACTCTTGGGAATTCCCATGTTTCATGCTTATTATCAAGTCGCTACTTTGAAAATTGTATATGAAAGCGACCCGTCCTCCCGGCTTCACAAGTTGGACGTGCTGGCCGAACAATGCGAGAGAATGGCGAAGATGAGGCTGCCTAAGGGCAGTGAGATTGTCTCATTTTCCGATGGCGATGAGAACATTGTTGTCATTTTCGCTTTGACCAGCTCAGATCACCAAGACGTATCCTATCTCGTTATTGAAGATATGATCAGCTGGCTTACACAGGCTACAGGCTATCCGGTTTGGGGAGTGTCAGGCGGGGCCCAAGAAGACGGTCAAAGCGTAGCCAAGAGTTATGGTTCCGTGAAACAATGGTTTCACGAACACTTGCTGCAAAGCGCAGATCAGGTGAACCTTCATAAGCTAGCTGAAAGTGTGGAGACTGTGCCAGCTGCCGCCAAGCAAGAAGTCGATATCCATGCCTTTGTTCAGATTTTGGCGGGAGATCAGTTAGAGCGGATCCAGCCTTTCATTGAGACAGCTCTCTCCGCAGAGCTAGAGGACACTCCAACTCAGCCGAGTAGGCACCCTTACTTTAATTCGGCGATCCAGTTAATGCTGGCCGCCAAAGATCGGGAGAAAAGCCAGGATTACGCAGAAATTTTTGCACCACTAGCTCATATTCATACGCTCGCCGGATTGAAAAAGCATGTCATCAGGATCATTGAAGGGACGATAGAGCGCACTGCCAATGCTTCTCTTCAAACATATAGTCCTCATGTCGGGGCGCTGCTGGACCATGTGCATGCACATTATCGTGAGGAGCTATCGTTAAAGACATGGGGGCATAAAGTTGAGCTGCATCCGAATTATCTGGGACAATTGTTTCAAACAGAGGTCGGAACCAGCTTCTCCGATTATTTGAATCAGTTCCGAATTGAGAAAGCAACTCATCTGCTGCTTTACACTGATCGTAAAACAGCGGATATCGCCCAAGACGTGGGCTATTGGGACACATCCTACTTCTATCGGCAATTTAAGAAATATGCCGGCGTATCTCCCACCGAACTAAGATCGATGTACGCCAAAAAGTAAAAACAAGCGACAAGTTAACGAACACATCCGATCTATTGATCGCATGTGTTTTGTTTTTTTCGTAGATAAGATCTACCTTGACAAACGCGCTCGTCCCAGAAGGATGACGGAGTCGTTTATCCTTGTAAAACTTATCTTTAATTTATCCATCTATATGTAGTATTTCTCTACTTTCTAGGCTTCATCATCTACTGGCATAATAAGGTAGACGTTAGAGAGAGGGGGAGAAGCCATGCCGCGTGGAGTCAAGAACATCTTGAAGAACCAAGCTTTTCTCTTCATGGTACTACCGGGAGCGCTGTACTTTATCGTATTCGCCTATTTACCTATGTTCGGTTCCGTTTTGGCTTTCAAGGATTTTCATATTAGCTCCAATGGTTTTTTTGCAAGCGTTTTTAACAGCAAGTGGGTCGGGTTGAAAAACTTCGAATTTCTGTTCTCCACCGACGATGCGTATCTCATTACTAGAAATACGGTTCTTTACAATCTGGCTTTAATCTTCATTGGACTTGTTGCTGCGGTTACATTCGCCATTATTTTGAATGAGTTATTAAGCAAAAAGTTGGCGAAGTTGTATCAGACAGCGATGTTTATGCCTTACTTTTTGTCATGGGTCATTATCAGTTACTTTACTTTCACATTTCTTAGTGTGGATAAAGGGGTCATGAACAGGCTTATCCTCTTCTTCGGAGGCGAAAAAGTCAGTTGGTATGCAGATACCACCTACTGGCCTTACATTCTGATTATTATGGGCATCTGGAAATCCGTTGGCTATGGCAGCGTTGTTTATCTCGCAGCGATTGCGGGCATTGACCGTTCCTACTATGAAGCCGCCATGATCGATGGCGCGACCAAGCTGCAGCAAATTCGGTTTATCACACTTCCACTGCTGAAGCCGCTAATGATTATTTTGACGATACTTTCCTTGGGCGGCATTTTCCGGTCTGATTTCGGGCTATTCTTTCAAATTCCGAAAGATTCTGGCGCATTATACGCAGTTACGAATGTTATCGATACCTTCGTCTATAACAGTTTAATTAACACAGGGGACATCGGCATGAGTACGGCGGCTGGCTTGTACCAGTCTGTGGTAGGACTTATTTTAGTGCTACTGGCTAACTATACCGTTCGGAAAATGGAGAAAGACTATGCGGTCTTTTAGCAGCGGGGGAGGTGAAGAGAATGTCGCAACTTAATAAAGCTAAGGATTTGAACAGGATCAGTTATTTCTGGAATACGATTTTTAGCCTTCTGATCGGTCTGTTTGCCGTATCCTGTGTATTTCCATTTTTATTCGTTATTCTCATCTCGTTTACGGATGAACACACGCTTGCTGTCGAAGGGTTCCAAGTGATACCCAGCAAGTGGAGCGGTGAAGCGTACAAGTTCGTTTTCGAGTCAGGACACCAGTTGTTCCGATCCTTTGGAGTTACCATAACGGTGACGCTCATCGGGACGCTGCTTACATTGTTTTGCGTTTCTACTTACGCTTATGCGATTTCAAGAAAGAATTTTACATATCGCAGATTTTTCAGCTTTCTGGCCTTTTTCACGATGCTTTTCTCCGGCGGATTAGTGCCATCCTACATCATCATGACGCAATTTCTTCATTTGCAAAATACGATCTGGAGCCTTATCCTGCCATCCATCGTCAATGCGTTCTACATTATCGTCATGCGCACGTTTTTTATAACCACGGTTCCAGATGCGCTCATTGAATCAGCTAAAATCGATGGCGCAACGGAATTCGGTATTTATCTGAAAATCGTGCTGCCGATCTCGCTTCCAGGCATCGCAACGATAGGTTTATTCAGCACCTTAGGCTTCTGGAATGACTGGTTTAACGCGCTGCTGTATATTGACGACCCGAATTTGGTCCCTCTTCAGTCCATGCTGATGCGTATTGAGGGCAATATGGATTTCATGGTTCAGAACAGTAAGAATCTCATTTCCTATGAAGTGATCAGCACACTGCCTACTGAAACGGTTCGGATGGCGATGGTCGTTCTGGCCACGCTGCCAATTGCACTGGCATATCCGTTCTTCCAAAAGTATTTCGTAGCGGGCTTAACGATTGGTTCAGTGAAAGAGTAACCGGGATTGTCCCCGCATTAGCGGTGTCAATAGATATGATCGATCATAAGGGGGAAAAGAATCAATATGGTGAAAAACAAACTATTTCCATTGACGATGGCTACGATGCTGCTCAGTACTGTGGCACTAACCGCATGTGGAACAGATAACAGCAAAACGAGCACACCAGCACCGACAACGGCTGGAACGGCCACGAAAGCGCCAAGCAAAGACAAGGATAAACTGGACCCTGTTAAGCTGAAAATGTATTTGATCGGCGGACCGCAAGGGGACATGAAAACCGTTCAAGAAGAAATGAACAAGTATGTGAAGGAAAAAATCAACGCCGAGCTGGACATCACACAAATCGACTGGGGCGACTATACGAAAAGGATGCAGGTCATAACAGCGTCTGGCGAGAGTTTCGATATCGCTTTCACTAGTTCTTGGGCATTCGATTATCGCCAGAATGTGGCAAAGGGTGTGTTCTTGCCGCTGAATGATTTGCTGGATAAATACGGTCAAGGCATTAAAGATACGCTGGACCCGCGTTTTCTAGCTGGGACCCAAGTTAGCGGCAAGAATTATGCTATTCCTGTAAACAAAGAGCTGGCACAACAATTCGTTTGGCGCTTTAACAAGAAATATGTAGACAAGTACAATCTGGATATCACTAAAGTACGCACACTGGAAGACCTTGAGCCGCTGCTTAAGAAGGTGAAAGAGGGCGAGTCGAAAGATATTATTCCACTTGCCGTGCCGAAAGGATTCAAAGCATACCTGCCTTTCGACTATCTGTTTGACGACAATATTCCAATCGGAATGCCAATCGATACGAAGGATTTCAAATTCGTTAACATGCTCGATACAGCTGACATGAAAAATTCGTTGAAGACGATGCGCAAATATTATCAAGCTGGATATCTCCGTGAAGATGTAGCGACGCTGGAAGGCATCGACAACATGAAGACCGGCAAATGGCTGGTGGATAAGGAAATTACGCAGCCTTATGCGGACAAAGGCTGGTCCCGCAGCGCCGGCTACGAGATCGTATCAGCGCCTATGCAGGATCCTATTATCTACACAGCTTCCGCTGCTGGATCCATGCACGCAATTTCTGCTAACTCCAAAAATCCGGAGCGTGCGATGATGTTCCTTAATTTGCTCAACTCGGATAAAAAGCTGCGCAACATGATTCAGTACGGTATTGAAGGCGTGCATTATAAGAAGGTTTCTGACAATGTGATCGAAGATCTTCCTGCTATGAAAGAAAGATATGCGATGCCTGGATTCGCGCTTGGCAATATGTTCTTAACGTATCTGCATGCTGATGAACCAGCGGATAAGTGGGACGCATTCGGTAAGTTTAACAAATCTGCCACCGTTGCTCCTACATTCGGCTTTAACTTCGATCCAACTCCGGTAAAAACGGAAGTAGCGAACATCACGAATGTGGCCAAAGAATTTATGCCAGCGATCTATACGGGATCTGTTGATCCTGATGCTTATGTAGTTAAAGCTATGGAGAAGTTTAAATCGGCTGGTATGGATAAAGTTATCCAAGAAGCTCAGAAGCAGTATGATGAATGGAAGAAAGCGAATAAATAAGGCTTGAGAAAATCAGCACCATGCAGATACAACCCCAATCCTCGTATTGGTTTCCGGAACAATTGCTCCAGTGGAGTCCGGAAAGCGATCAGGATGCGGAGTTTAACCGGAGCATGTGAATCTTATCATTGTGAAGGCGACGCAAGGCGGCGATACGGCGGCTCGTATTTACGAATTCGAGGTAAATGGGCTGGAATAGGCACGTAGGGACAGGTTCAGGTCCTTCACCGGGAGCGGTGGAGGACCTGTTTTGTTTTTATACAGCATGATTACATTTTCCCGAGCTTCAAGGAGTGGGAAGGCGGATGCCCGACGATTTTCTTGTACATGTAGTTGAAATAGGTCTGATCGCAGTAGCCGAGCGAATCCGATATTTCCCCGATCGTCATATTCGTCGTCAGAAGCAGCTCCCTTGCGGTGGCGACGCGTATCTCATGCATATATTCTACCGGCGTTCGTCCGATTACTTCCTTGAACACATTCGAAACATAATTCGGACTTCGGTCGACATGCTGGGCGAGATCTTGTAGCCGCAGAGGTTCCCGATAATGCTGAACGATATATTGCTGAATCCGCAGCGCGAGACTTCGACGCGAGGAGGAGAACGCTTCGTTCGTTAATTCACGCTGTACAAGTCCAAGTATCTCCGTCAATATGCCTTCGGATATCATCTCATAGAATGGCATCTTGCCGATCCACGATTCATTGAGAACGGAGAAGCGTTGCTTGATGTAGTCAAAACCGGTCGGACGGTATTGCAAGTAGGGCTCGCTGCTGAATCCAGTAAGCTTATTGAGAGGTAAATCACTAAAGTGAGCAGAGTACATATGGTGGGGCTCACTCTCATCGGCTTCTGCAGCCCGCCAAGTGCCTTGGGTTAGGAACAGTCCTTCCCCCTTCGAAATGCATAATGTCCGATCACCAACTGCGTAGCGTACTTTTCCTTTCACGACGAGCAGCAGAATATGATGCCGAGTAGGGCCCAGGTCCACATGCCAATTCGATCCGGCCGGTGGTTGGTCGAATATAATATGTTCGATCTTCATCAGAAACGTCTCCCCTCAGTCCTTCGAAAATCGTAGAATCCTTAAAAAAATTGTATGATTACCAATCGTAACCTCTATCAAAAGAAATTACAATAAGGACAGACGAAGGAAAGGGGTTTGATGTATGAACAAGGAAATGAAATGCATTGATGTCGATGTCCATAACGACCTGAAAAGTCCGCAAGAATTGCTGCCGTATTTGTCAGAGCCGTGGAGATCTAGAGTAGCGAGCTCGGGGCTCGGCTTTCCTGGGCACGGATATTGGTCTCCGGTCGGGGTCGTCCGCAAGGATTGCATTCCGCCTTCTGGAGGACCGTCTGCTTCCGATCCGGATTATCTCGTTAAGGATCTTGTCGAGCAGTTCAACATGGATAAAGTGATACTAACGGGCAACTTGACGAACTCCTCGACGATCCATGATCCGGATTACGCAGCAGCGCTCGTCTCGGCCTACAACGATCATATTGTCGCCGACTGGCTGCCGAAGCACGAATCATTCCGGGGTTCGATCACCGTCGCTCCGCAGGATCCGTCCCTCGCTGTGAGGGAGATCGATCGGCTGGCTGATCATCCGGCAATGGTACAAGTTCTCATGGGCAGCGCGCAGCGTGCAGGGCTCGGACAGCGCCAGTTCCATCCGATTTACGAAGCAGCCGAGCGGCATGGTCTGCCCATTGCCATTCATCCGGGGGGCGAAGGCGCAGCAGGGATGCCTGCCCCGACGCCAGCGGGTTATCCAACCCGTTACCTGGAGTGGCATACCTGCCTTTCGCAAAATTATATGGCACATCTGACCAGTCTCGTCTGCGAAGGCGTATTCGAGAAATTTCCGAAGCTGAAGTTCGTGATGCTGGAGGGCGGCATCGCGTGGCTTCCACATCTCATGTGGCGGCTGGATAAAAACTACAAGGCATTGCGTTCCTCGGTGCCATGGCTGAAGCGGCTGCCGAGCGAGTATATCCGGGAACATTGCATGTTCTCCACGCAGCCGATCGAGGAACCAGATGACCCTAAGCAGCTGATCTCGATCTTCGATATGATCGATGCCGAGAATATATTGATGTTCTCCAGCGACTATCCACATTGGGACAACGATATGCCGACGGAGATTTTGAAGCGGCTTAGCTCCGAAGCGCGGCAAAAAATATTTTACGATAACGCCAAAGCGTTGTATCGCATATAGGAGGGGGGATGAACAATGGCAATCCATTATGTAGCTGAAGCGGATGATATTCGGGAAGGCAAGAGCAAGATCGTGGATGTCGAGGGCCGGTCTATCGGAATCTACTGCGTAGGAGGCGAATATTACGCGCTGCATAACAGGTGTCCGCATGAAGGCGCTCCGTTGTGCAAAGGTCCGGTTTGCGGAACAACGCTGCCGTCCAAGGTATACGAATACGAATTCGGCCGCAATGGCGAGCTGGTGCGTTGTCCTTGGCATGGCTGGGAATTCGAGATCAAGACTGGGAAATCGATCTTCGACGAGAAAGTTCGAACGAGAAGCTATAAGGTTCAGGTCGATAACGGCAAAATCGGGATCATCATTTAGACATTAATGCCGAATTGACTAGTTTCCTGTATGATGAGGAAACAGCATGTTTATCGGAAAGGGCATTCCTTGCTGTCATTATGCGAGGAATGTCGTTTCGCTTTTGGTTGCTATCGCCGATACAGAGAGGGGAAGGTCGACTATGCCGTTTTTTTTCAAAGCGAAATCGTTTCGGATGACTCTCTTCTGGCAGTTTTTCACGAAATATTTCTTACTTATCGTGGTACCGGCTATTGTCGCTACCATATTCATCAATGTGTTCGTCGTTCGTTTAATCGAGAACGAAGCTGAAAAATCCAGTTTAGGCATTATGCGCAATTACGCGAGACAGATGGATGCTCATCTCCAATCCTTGCAAGCTAGCATGATTCAATTGCTCGGCTCGCCCAACATGAAAAGCTTGTTGAAGGATATCGGCAAGCAGCCGCCGACCCCCGAACAGATCGAGCTCTTCTATGCGACGATGGAAGAGATGAATACGATCCGGACGGAACCGATCGTATCCGGGGCCTTTCTTTACTTTGCCAATGCCGATCTTGTGATCGATCATCATATTCATACAAGCAAGTCATATTATTTCAGGAATCAGTTTTCACTGGAGCCGCCGGACGCCGAGCGTCTATGGTCGCAATTCACAGGCAAAAAAATGATGCACTTCACCGATCCGTACTACGCTTACATGACGGATTACGGGGCTAGAGCTTCTTTCACGTCCGTCGTCATGGGATTTCCATTCAATTCGGATATGCCGGGCGTATTCCTCTCTGTTCAGATTGAGAAGGAGAAGCTGCAGCGCTTGATTCAGACGCAGGAGAGCTGGATTTCCCGCATGGCGATCCTGGATGCGGACCGCAGTGTGGTCAGCCAGTCGGATGAAGAGAAGCTGGATAAAGAACAATGGCTGAAGGTGCTTCATTCGGGGTCTGAAGGAGCCTTGGCCAAATATGATCGCAGACAGGCAGCATCTTTCGTCCGGTCAGAATTCGATTCATCATGGTACTATGTCAGCTGGGTCGATCTGCAGAAGCTGATGCAGCCTGCGCGCATGCTTAGAATGTTAAGCATCGCGTTTCTATGTTTTTTTCTGCTGCTTGGCGTTTTCGTGTCCTATTATTTGAGCCGCCGCTTATACAATCCGATCTCGGAGATCCGGAACAGGCTGCAGTCGCATCCTCCGCATCGTCTATCGGAGCATGCGGTGCCGCAGGATAACGATTTCGATATTATCCAACGATTTACTAAGTTGCTGATGAACGAGCATAAAGAGCTGTCTCAATTGGTAAAGGGAATTCTTCCTGTCGTCCAAGAGGATTTTGTCTCACGAATATTGCTCGGGGAATATCGGGATGACTTGTCAATCGCATATTATTCCAAAGAAATCGCGTTTACCTGTGAGCTTGAGGGAGCGCGCGCCGTGCTTGTGGTCGAGTATCAATATTACGACTCCGTACTTGAGCAGCTGTCGGAAACGTCCAAGTCGTTTCTGCTCGCGGAGGTGAAGGAGATGATCGGCAAGCAGGCGCAGGGCACGATCTGGCTTTGCCAGACTCGGGCGGACATACTGGCCTGTGTCGTTCACTGGGATCACGACCAGCAAGGGGAGTTGGCGGAGGTCGCCGCACAAATCAAATCGGTGCTGGAGCCGTACGCCATCTATTTTAAAGCGACGATCGGATTAGGCAAGATCGTCCAAACGATGGGCGAACTCAATATATCCTATCAATATGGATTAGCGCTGCTGAAACAAAAAAGCTTGAATGCCCAAGTGGAAGTATTCAGTGATGAGGACAGCTGGGACGACCGGGAGCCGCTGGACAGTTTTCTCTCCGCGGAGGAAGTCAATCGGATCGGAAATGTCTATCGAGCGGGCGATTACCCTCGTTTGCTTCAGTCTGCGAGAGAGTTTCTCGAAACAGGCAAGCGGAAGCAAGCGAACGCCACCCAGATGAAAAGCTTGTTCTCCGATGTGCTCAATACATGGATTCGCGCCGTTGAGACCGACAGAAACGACTTGGAGATCTCGATGTATTCCGGATTGTTTGATTCCTTGAACCGAAGCCAGACTTGGGACGAGATGGAGCAGTGTCTCGAACGCATCCACGCCATGCTGTTCCTTTCGCTGCCGTTGATGAGCCGCAGCGACCAGTTCGAAGATGTCGTGAGGTATATCCGCGAACATTATGACGAGGATCTGTCGATCGAGCGATTTACGGAACAGATGAATATGTCGGTCAGTCATTTCAGCCGCACGTTCAAAGAGGTGGTCGGCGAGAAATATGTGGAATTCATTACGAGTGTCCGCCTGTCGGCAGCCAAACAGCTGCTTCGCGAGACAGACATGAAGATCGAAGAAATTGCGGAGCGGGTAGGTTATTTGGGAAGCAATGCGTTTATTCGTAGCTTTCGTAAGTACGAAGGGATTACGCCCGGGAAATACCGCAGCATCAAGTAAATGGGCTTTTTTTGCGCGGTGTGCCTTTTTTGTTTAAAGCATGTGAGAGAGAGGATGCCACAGCATCATGTAGAACCGAGAAGTCGGCCAATTGGCCGGCTTCTTTTGCTATTCTCGCATTCTTCGCAAAATGAGCCAATCGCGAAAAAATGCACGATTTACATGGGAGGGGGCATATCCCTATGCTATGACTAAGCGTTCCCGGCTTGCCTCAGGATAGCCAAATCGCTGAGGCGATACAGAAACGACTATACAGATGAACGATTTGGGAGTGTGATTCATGAATGGTTGCAAGCAATTGGAAAGCGGGCTGGAGGGTCGCTCGGAAGAACAAGATCCTATACTTGTTGATGCTGCCGGGCATTCTGTACTATATCATTTTTAAATATGTTCCGATGTACGGGATCCTTATCGCGTTTCAGGATTATTCAATGGGACTTGGCATCTGGGGCAGCAAGTTTGTCGGATTCAAGCATTTCACCGAGTTTTTCGTGAATACGCCAGATTCATGGAAGCTCATACGCAATACGCTGATGCTGAACTTGTACGATTTATTATTCCATTTTCCGACACCGATCGTGTTAGCGCTTCTATTTCACGAACTGAGGAACAAGTATTTTAAACGGATGGTCCAGACGATCAGCTATATGCCGCATTTCTTGTCCACCGTGGTGATCGCGGGCATTCTCGTCATCTTTCTGTCGCCCACGACTGGGATAGCTAATGTCATCATGAAGTGGTTCGGTGCTGAACCCGTCATGTTCCTCGGGCTCCCGGAATGGTTTCGAACGATCTTCATCGGATCCGAAATTTGGCAAAAAGCGGGCTGGGGCACAATCCTTTATCTAGCGGCAATTGCGGGTATCGACCCGTCCTTGTACGAAGCGGCCGAGATGGACGGTGCGAACCGCTTCCGAAAGATGTGGCATATTACGCTTGTCGGCATGGTCCCGGTCATGATTATTTTGTTCGTGCTTAATTTGGGCCACATTATGGAGATCGGCTACCAGAAGATCATTCTGCTGTATAACCCTCTGAACTATGAAACCTCGGACGTGATTAATACTTACGTGTACCGGAGAGGGATTCTCGATGCAGACTTCAGCTTTGCATCTGCCGTCGGCCTGTTCCAATCGGTTATCGGCCTCGTGCTGGTCGTGTTCGCAAACCGGATCGCCCGCAAACATTCCGAGACCAGTTTATGGTAGAAGGAGGTACACATGCATACCAAGCAAAGTTTTCCATCGAAGTTGTTCGACTTCTTCAACGTACTTATCATGCTGTTATTGATTATCGCTATGCTGTATCCGATGGTTTTTGTGTTCTCTGCTTCGATTAGCAACAACGCCATGGTAGCCGCAGGAAAGATCGTTCTGTGGCCCAAAGGGATCACTCTGATAGCTTATGAACGGCTGATTTCGGATAAACAACTATGGCTCAGCTACTGGAACACGATCCGCTACACGCTCTTCCATACGCTGCTGACCGTGTTTGCGACGGCTGCGATGGCATATCCACTGGCCAAGAGATGGCTGCCCGGCAGACGGGCGATCCTGATGCTCGCTGCCTTTACGATGCTGTTCAGCGGTGGACTTATTCCGACCTTCATGGTCGTGAAGCAGTTGAATTTGCTAAACACGATCTGGGCAATTCTCCTTCCTTCGCTGATCAGCACCTGGCACCTCTTTATTATGCGGACCTTTTTTGAAGCGCTTCCGCAGGAGATTGAAGATGCCGCAACGATAGACGGCTGCGGGCCGGTGCAAGTACTGCTGCACACTGTAATTCCGCTCTCCATGCCGGTTATCATGACGATTAGCCTGTTTACAGCCGTGGGTCAGTGGAATGCCTTTTTCGATGCGCTTCTTTATTTGAACGATAAGCACATGTATCCTCTGCAGATCATGCTGCGCAGTTATCTGATCGAAGGTTTGAATCCGCCGCAGGGCGAAGGCGATCTCAATTCGATGGAAACGGTGAAGTATGCGCTGATTATGATTGCAACGTTGCCTATTCTGTGCGTGTACCCGTTTGTTCAGAAACATTTCGTTCAAGGCAGCATGATTGGTGGAGTGAAAGGATAGAGTCGGATTCACATCGAATCTGTTTTCTATAGATAAAACTAGATAATGGGAGGTTTGCAATATGAAAAAGAAGAATATAGCGGCGATGCTTGTCCCGGTCCTGCTTGCCGGGATTGCAACGGCTTGCAGCAGTGGAGGGAAAGCCGGCCAATCGCCGGATCCGGTAACAAGTGAGTCAGCAGGAGCGGCGAAGCCGAAATCGTCTGTGTTCACGTGGCTTGCTGCCGATCGCGTCGAAGGGCCTGTGCGTCAAGATTGGGAAGTGTTCAAGGAGCTTGAGAAGAGAACAGGTGCCAAGATTGAATTTCAGGCGGTTCCAGCCGCGTCTTTTGCCGAGAAGCAAAAGATTCTGATTGCGACCAATTCGGTTACCGACTTGATGATGGTGACCAATCAGGAGGGCCGAGAGTATGGGCAGGAGAAGGTATTTCTGAATCTGAAGGATTACCTCGATCAGGCCCCCAATATTAAGAAGTTTTTCGATACGAATCCGGAAGCGAAGGCACAGGCTACCGCAGCGGATGGAGGCTTGTATACGATTCCTCAACTGGACAGCTATATCGGGGGGAAAGGATTCAACCAAGCCTGGTATGTGCGACAAGATCTGATGGATAAATACGGTTTGAAAGCGCCGACAACGCTCGATGAGTTCTACCAGCTCCTCAAAGCGTTCAAGCAGCAAAATCCTGAGTCCTACCCGCTTACGTTGACCCCGCCAGAGTCAGGTGAGATGGGACTGTACGGCGTATTTATGAAAGCATTTACCGGCATACAAGGTTATATCAACCTGAATCCCGCGAACGATCAATTTGCATTTACTGGGAATCAGAAAGGATTCAAGGAAGCTCTCCAATTCATGAATAAATTGTACAGTGAGAAACTGCTAGACCCCGAATATTCGCTGCTGACACGGGCGCAATATGACGAGCGGCTGATCTCGAGCAAATCGTTCGTCACCTACTATTGGAAGGCGGATGTCGAACTTCTCCAGAGCAAAGCGCGCACAGCAAGCGGCAATCAGCAATTCAATTTGGACGGATTTCTACCTGTTACTGCTCCAGGTGTGAAAAATTATTTGTTCTCCCGTCCGGTTGTTGGAAGTCTGGGCATGGCGGTATCTGCCAAAGTCAAAGACAAGCAAGCGGCAGTCAAACTTATCGATTATTTAGTTGGCGAAGAAGGCAAGAAACTGCTTAATCTTGGTATTGAGGGTAAGACGTATAAAATAGTGGACGGAAAGCCTCGTTTTATGGAGGAGTTCGGAACGGCCCCATACAACACGCTTCGTCGCGATTACGGCGTCTGGTATCCGATGATCGGCTTTGACTTCGCTCTCCCGCGCTTGGCTTGGGAAAGCGCATTGGACGAGAAGACGAAGAAGATCAATGCGGCTTACGAACCGCTTGTCATCTCGGCTCCGCGGTCCTACGTGAAGACGAAAGAAGAGCAGGAGATGGAGAAGTCGAAGTTGAACAATCTCACGAAATATCTGGATCAGAGGATGGCTGAATTCGTGATGGGGAAAACGCCGATCAACGATGAGAAAATCAATGACTTAATCGAACAGTCGAAGAAGCTCGGCCTGGACGACATCGTGAATATGTACAACACGGCCTATAAGCGGACTTACGGCTCAAAGTAAGGACTCTCCTGACGCCCGAAAATAGATTTGGAAAGACGAATGCAAACATAGAGTTTGCATTTGTTTTGATCAGATGAGAAAGCGCTTTCTTTTGTTACCGAGAGTCTAAAGTGGGAGGACTTTGAATGAGTTTATTTCATGTTTTTGTCAAGAGGATAACGCTTGTATCGTTTCTCTTGTTATTTTCTTTGTTATTCTCTAATTTTGCTTTTGCCGATCCTGAAACTGATTATGTGTGGTTGGAAGGCGAAAATGCAAATGCTGTTAGCGGAGACTATAAAATGAAGACCGATTTGGGTGCAAGCACGCAAAAAATTCTCACCGTTGACAGCACAGATACGACGAAAACCCATCAAGCCGATTTTTCATTCGCTATCTCGAAAAACGGCAAATACGCGATATGGGTATTATCCTCGACAGGATCGGATACTTATTTGTCACGGTATAAATGGAAAATGGATGATTCCTCTTACCAAAGCGCAGTTCCCAAGCTACGTACGCCAGAGGTTTATCGAACCAAAGATTATAGGCAAATACCGATGTACTGGGATAAATTAAACGATTTGACGTTAAACACCGGACAGCACTCACTCAGCTTTATGACGGATGTTATGAGGGAATTGACACCCAAATTTTATTATCATGCTCTGGATTCTATTGTTATTGTGCCTGTGGAATGGAACTGGACTCCGGACAAATTCGCACGTCCACGAATCAATGATTTTGCCTGGATAGAGGGGGAAGCGGGAGATGCCACTGGCGGAGATTACAAAATTAAAACTGATTCGAAAGCAAGTAGTTTGAAAACGCTCACATTAGACAGTACAGATACTTCAAAAACACATAAGGCTGATTTTTCGTTTGCTGTGCCACAAAGCGGCAATTATGCCATATGGGTGCTATCTACGAACGGTTCGACCGATTATGTGTCACGATATAAGTGGAAGATAGATGCTTCATCTTATGAAAGCGCGATTCCATTGATTCGTTCTTCGGAAATGTATAAAACAAGCGATAGCCGGCAAGTCCCGGTATACTGGGACAAATTAAGCGAAGTGGCGTTAAACGGCGGGGTGCACTCCTTCAGCATGTTAACGGATGCCCTGCGTGAGATGGCGCCAAAATTTTATTACCATGCGCTAGATTCTATCGTTATCGTGCCAGCGGAATGGAACTGGACTCCGGAGCAATTCAACAAGCCTTTCGATCCGGCAAAGGTCAAGATCAACTATGCAGGGTCCTCTCTTTCCGCTACCAGTGTGAACCGAGACCAAACGGTCACTGTTACTGTGAAGAACAGGATCACGGAAGCGGTACAAAGCTCGCCTTTGATTTATGCAGAAATCGTTTGGAAAGGGGAGACGGTTACGAGAATTACCAAGCAACCTATGATCCCGATGAAGGACTGGCAAATCAACCAGGATTACACAGACAATTTGGTGCAGACCGTGCCTTCTGACGCATTTGATTCGAACTATGAGGTGAGAACCGGAATCGCTGGCGTTAATTACCAGAATACTGGCACTTATGCGAAGGTTGGCGATATCGTAGTAGGGACCCCCTCTCCCGAACCAGTTCCGCTGACCGTACAAGTGCTCGATATGAACCTTCCAACACAAATCCAACGGGAAATGGCATACGGGCAGGCAGGAGTCACGTTGGCCTTGGATGGGATCGTGAATTTTGAAACAACGGGTTACTTTTCTTTCTGGAGAGGGGATGTTTTGTGGGGAGTCGAGGAAGTTCCTTCTCTCCCGGCCGGTTGGAATTCTAGCCAAGCCACAACCATCATGGTGCCCTTCAAAGTTCCTGACGGGCTTCCAGAGGGAGCCTATCAGATCAAATTCGGGCTTCACCAAATGAAGACTCAGCAAAGCGTTGTGAAACAGGTCGAGATCGTAGGCGCTGGCGGCAGCTCATCCTATAAACCGCTTACCTTCGGGCAATTCGCTGACAAAAAGACAGGACGTTCCCATACCTGGTATGTGAATCAAGCCCATGCCATGATCTGGGATGGAAAACCGTTCGTGCCTGTGGGAGGCATGTGGACCTCCAAATATTTGATCAACTTTGATGTGACCAAACCAGACCAGAATAAAGCAAATTGGGAGTACGACCTCGCCATTCTTCAGCAAATGAAGGCAAATGGCGTGAAGGATATATATATTAATGCGGTTACTTCCGGCACAAAGCGTCCTGCCAGGGTATGGCAGTGGATCGTGAATTATTTGGAAGAACAAGGATTTACTTATGGCTTGCAGTTCCACGGCTACGCATCCAGTCTGAGTGAGGGATATCTGATAAGAGCCAATGAGGCTGGAGGAACTTTCAAAGTCGAGAACGTGACGGCGAGCGGAGAGGTAACGCTTGACATTCCGACCTCAGTGCTTCGCGGCTTTCAAAAACCGCTTTCCACCCTTTTCCTAGTCGTTAACTCCGCAACTGGGGAAGCAGTCCAGAGCGGGGAAGGGACCGTAGAGCCTGTAGTAGAAGGGAAATTCAAGGTACGTGCCCCTATTCATCTGCCTAATGACAGCACGTATACCGTTTACTTTACTCCCCGAGTTCTATTTAGCGGCAATTCCATGCAGAATATATGGGATGCAGGGAATGCAACGGAGCAGGCTATCTTCAATTTGGCGAGCAAATTGGAATTGGGCTCTAACTTCCGATTGTTTGTAGATCCGATTTACAATGAGTCGGGGATCATCAATTGGTACGAGAGCATCGTGATGGATTCGCCAGTTTACCGCGACCAATATAAAGATTGGTTGGCCAATAAATACCAATCATTAAATGAATTAAATGCTGCCTGGAAAATGGGCAGCCCCGTAGATTCTTTCGAAGCGGCTACCAGGCTTATACCTTTACAGACTGGACCTTCGGGAAGCGCATGGGAAGGCCTTCTTTATCTCGTGGATCCGGCAACAGGCGCAATAAATACTGCTGATGCTCGCACAGGGGTGATGTGGGATGACCATCTGGAATTTCGGGATGCTTCTTTTGGTGGGTTCAACAACCGGATTGCCGACAAAATCTCGGAAGCCGCCGATGCCCCTGTTGTCTATAAATATGTAGGTCTCTTGAAAAGGTATAATATCAACCGCCAATTGCACGGAGGACTGGATGGCTTAGGCGGAGAAATTTACGGGGATGATTCAGTTGAGCTGCTGCGCAAGACCGGAGACGCATATGCGGCGGCTGAACAATCGGCCAAAACAACATGGCTGATTGTTACGGAAACCCAGGTGGATGAAAATGTAAGCCGAAAAGCGGCATCCAAACAGATAGGCTACCCCGACAAAACGACGATGCACGAACATTTCAATACCCTTATTTCAGGCGGGATGAAGGGAATCTATGACTTTTTATTCCATACATTTTCAGATGCAAACCTGAGAGATTATTATTCCTATACGGCGAAGCCTGAAGAATTTGGCTGGCTGGAGGAGTACAGGAACAGCTTATTGGCGGAAACGCGTTTGAACCCATTGATAGATGAGAAGCCGGAAGCTTTTGCGTATTATGCTTATCCTGCTGGACAGATGTGGTGGTTTAAGCCTAATCAGCGTACGGCAGTTTTGCCGGGCAACGATTACCGTGGCGCAGGAGCCCTGTTAGCATCAGATCATCGATGGGCGCTCCCGACATATGATTGGAACGCCACTTCTAATCCTATATTGGTAAGCCTTGAAGATGATCCGGCAACGACGGTTTGGGGAGATCCGATTCGCTCCTTACAAGACATTAGGAATTCCGGCAGAAAAATCGTCTATTTAGGGCTTCGCAAAAACTTGGGCGCCCTCCCTAATCTGGATGCTTATTTTACAGGTGAGGCCGTTACACTCGCTAATGGGGATACGGTTCAGGTTCTCAATCCGACACCTACCTCCAAAGTCCTTTACAGTACGGAGGATGGAAAGGTTTGGGGATTACGGGACGGCCAAATGTGGATCATTGCCAATGCGAACTGGATAGGTGCAACGGATTCCGATTTTACAACTGTGAAGTTTATCGGCGATTTAAATTTATCGGACCGAATAGCCCCGAGCATCTCCATCGAGGGGCTTGAGAATGGCAAGGGCTATACGGACAGTGTGACGCCGATCGTTTTGGTTCAAGATGAGCAAAGCGGCATTGAAAGTAAAACCATCCTGCTCGAGGGCCAGCCATGGCAGGAAGGGACAGCAATTACCGGAAAAGGTTCCCATACGTTATCCATAGCCGTATCAGATCGCGCCGGAAATGTTTCGGCGGCAACGGTTCATTTTACAATCTATGCGGGTACCGTGCTGCAGGTTGAACCTGCTTCTGGCATCTATAGCGATTCTGTCGCGATTAAGGCAAACTTGAAGGATAGCCAAGGTCACCCTGTAACGGGAGAAACGATTTTGTTCAGTATGAATGGCAGCGCTGTAGGTACTGCTGGAGTTACGGATGCTCAAGGATTGGCCCAACTAAACTATAAAATCGAAGTCGGCGCAGCACCGGAAGCCAATACCTTAAATTATGAGGTTAAAGCTATATTTGCGCAAAACGCTGTCTCGTTGTATCAGGGGAGCGAAGGCATAGGGCAATTGACGGTCGGAAAAGAGAACGCTTCTATTTCCTACACGGGATCGACGGTTGTTCAAACGAATATGCCAGTAACCCTTTCTTCTAAGGTGCTGCAGCAGCAGGATGGTGAGCTGGGTAGCTTAGGCGGATTGCCTGTCAGCTTTACGATCTTAACGGTTAGTCCGACTGTAGCCAATGCTCACTACGTTAGTTCTGTTACCAATGTTGTTTACCAAACAGACAGCGAAGGCCAAGCATCCACGAGTATTTTGCTTCCAGTTGGGCTATATGAGGTGAAGTCAAATCTTTTGAACAACAGTTACTACACTACGGCAGAATCCACCGCTTCCTATATTGCCGTTTACAATCCTCATGCTGGAGAGGCTAGTGCCATACCGGGTATGCCGATCCTTTCAGATGACAATGGTTACGATACGGGACTGCAAGACGGTAACTATAATGTTAAGGTGAATATGTGGTATGGAGAAAACGGTAGCATCTATAAGCTTTACGAGAATGATGTTTTAATCGATACGAAAATCCTTACTGACAATTCACCAAACGCACAAACGGTGGCAACCGCCGTTTACGGCAAGAAGAATGGGACCTATCGTTATTATGCAGAGCTTACCAATGCATTCGGGACAACGACGAGCAGTACGCATATTGTAACAGTAACGAAAGCAGCGCCTGCAAAACCGGTTCTGTCGAGCGATAACTGGGATGGTGACGGCAACTTCAAAGCCACCATGAACATGTGGTGGGGTACGAATGGAACAACGTATCATTTATATGAAAACAGCGTTCTAATCGATACGCAAACACTTTTGGATAAAACCCCCACTGCTCAATCAGCCGTAACGACCATAGCGAATAGAGCAATAGGCACCTATGAGTATCGCGCGGAGCTCGTCAACAATGCGGGAGCCATATCCAGCGATAAGATGATTGTAAAAGTAACTAAGTAGTAAGCTTGCGATAGAAACTCAAAAAACGGAGAACGCGTAGTATACGCGGCTCCGTTTTTTTTTAGTAGATAAGAAAGTATAAGTTTTATACTTTTGCTTCGCATCTACCTTGACAAACGCGCTCGTCCCAGAAGGACGACGGAGTCGTTTATCCTTGGTGAGCTCAACAAGCGATTCGAGCCGTGGAATATGATTTTAATATTAAAACCGAGGGCGAGGAAAAAATTCTGGAGGTGTTCTATCGGGCGATTCAGGAAATTGCTTGCCAGTGGGATGAAGAACGATGAATCCCGGCCCAGAATTTCTCCAATTATGTGCAGTATATATAAAGTTTAAGGGGGGGATAGTCAAAAAGGGGGGTGCTATAATGGCGTTACCAATACAAAATAAGGGGGCAATACCCATGATGACTGATTTATCCGTAAAGTCTGACATGACTCCGGCTGTAAGTGTAAGAGCCCTAAACCCCTTTCGGCTCTTCTGGAGAAAGTACGGCGCCGCTTACCTTATGCTGCTGATTCCTGTTTGCTGCTTTGTTCTTTTTTCCTTATACCCGATTGCTTGGGCTGTTAAATACGTTTTTTATTACTATGATGGGGTTAGGCCGGAGCGGTTTACGGGACTGGCTAATTTCCGAAGACTGATGGATGATCAAATCTACTGGTCTAGCCTCTGGAAGCAGGCTCTTTTCTCCCTGAAAATCATCCTTGAGCTTCCTCTGGCCTTTATGCTGGCCCTGTTCCTCAGTTCGCAATTGAAAGGAAAGAATGTGTTTCGGGCCATGTTTGTTATGCCTTACATTCTGCCGGCCTCAACGATGGCCTTGGTGGTTTATATCCTGCTGAACCCGTACAACGGGGGTCTCAATCAGCTGCTGCTCGCCCTAAACCTGATCGATCAACCCATTGCCTTTCTGTCAGGCGGGTGGACAGCTTTTGTTAGCGGTATGGTTTTAGACGCCTGGCAGTATTTCGGGATCAATATGCTGCTTTTACTTGTAGGTCTGACCAGCATTCCGAAGGATGTCTATGAAAGCGCTGATATCGACGGCGCTTCGGGGTGGACCAAGGTGCGTTATATCTCCCTTCCAATGATGGGGCGGATTCTGCAGATGATTTTGTTCCTGTCTATTCTAGGGACACTCAAGTCGATGGGCCCCTTTCTCGTCCTTACGGATGGTGGACCGAACTATGCTACCGAGCTGACCTTCTTGTATATTTTTCATCAGTTTTTCGGAGGAGATGCAGGGACTAATTATGGCTACGGGGCAACGGTCGCGGTGTTTACCGCACTTATCCTGGTCGTGATATCGATAGGCTACTTCAAGTTGACCAAGAAAATGGATTATCATAATTAAGGAGGACAGCAAGGTGAAACATCTGTTAAAGTGGTTAAAGTATGTAATTTTGTCTGTCGTCGCCATCATAACGTTGATTCCGGTGCTTTACGTCTTGTTTTATTCCTTCAAATCCAACCAGGAACTGATTACGGGTGGCGGCTTACTGCCCCGTAAGTGGGTATTCTCCAACTATTCGGAGGTTTGGAAAGAGCTGAATTTCTCCCTTTATTTCTATAACTCGGTGATTTTTGCTACGGTCAGCTCTGGGCTGAGTGTGTTTATGGGGGCTATGTCTGGGTATGTTTTTGCCAGAACCAAATTCCCTGGCAAACGACTGCTCTCGCTGCTGATTATCGGGGTGATGTTCGTCAGCTTGGGTCCGATGACCTTGTACCCTAAATTCAAGCTTGCCGTGGATTGGGGGTTGACGAACAGTATTTTTACGATCCCTCTTGCTGCCTTGTATGGTTTGGGGGCTAGTGTTTTCCTGTACGAAGGCTTCGTTAAATCGCTCGGCAAGGAGATGGATGAGGCGGCAATTGTTGATGGGGCCTCCTATTTCAAGCGTTTTTACCGACTGACATTGCCGTTGATGGCTCCGATTACCGCTACTTTTTTCCTGTTGGAATTTATTGCGGAATGGAACAATTATATTTTCCCTTTAGTCATGAGTATCGGTAATCCGGATACCAAAACACTGACTGTAGGTGTGGTTGAACTGCGGAATATGGGTTCTGGAGCAGCGGCCTGGAATTTGCTGCTGGCGGGCTCGATGATTTCTGTAATTCCCGTACTCGTCGTATTTATTGTATTAAACCGACAAATTGTAGGTGGACTTGCGCAAGGTGCTGTGAAGGGTTGACAGATCGGAGGATGCAGCATGTATAAAGTGTTGATTGTGGATGATGAGCATTTTATTCGGGAAAGACTTGTCACAATTATTCCTTGGGAAGAATACGATCTCGTGGTTGCTAGTGTAGCAGAGGATGGAGAGAGCGCCCTCGAACAAATCCGGGCTGTATCTCCGGATATTGTCATTACGGACATCAGAATGCCGGATATGACAGGACTAGAGATGATAGCCCGGGCTGAGGCATATCGACCGAATACCCAGTTTATCATACTCAGTGCTTACAGTGAGTTCGATTATGCCCACAGGGCACTCCAGTTGGGTGTAACGGATTATCTCCTCAAGCCGACGAAGCCTGAAGAATTACTGCAGGTTCTTCTTAAGCAGGTGGATAGGCTGGAGCAGCTTAAGGTGCTAAGAAAACGTGACCGTCGCAATCGATATTATGAGGAGTCCATCCGCTCCCAGTATATTCAGGAGCTCATATTAGGAGATCAACCTGGCTATGAGTGGAAAGAGGAGTGTGTTCAGGTAGGGCTGAAATGGCTGCTAGATGGTGAGTTGAGACTGCACCTGATTACGTTGGATGGGGCTGATCAACACGGTCATATGGAGTCTGCTAAGATTGACCAGTTTGCCGTGCAGAATGTCATGTTCGAGCTTATAGCCGAATATGAGGCTATTTGCCCGATTCGTCTTTCCTTTGGTAAATGGCTGCTGGTTACGGGAGGCATGAACTCCCAAGAGGAGCTCCTCGTCTTTGCCCAGCGATTATACGATTATATAGACCGATTCACCAAAAAGAAAGTACACATTATGATTTCAGAGTCTGGACAAAGTCCGCTCCAACTGTCTAGATTGTTTTGGGAAACGGAGAAAATGATGGAATATATGGGAGCGAATCCGGAGGATCCGGTTCGCTTTCTTTTGCCGTCCCGTGACGAAATGGCCTATGTGCAATGGACGAAGCCTATGGCGGAGCTCATTGGGTGGATGCTGCAGGGAGATACAGACCGTGTGATCGAGTGGCTAAACCAATTGGCTCCTGCCTTTGTGGAATGGGAGCTGAATGCGGCTCAGCGCTGGTGCTTTGAATGGCTGTCCACGATCCGGGAGCATGCTGGGGCCCAGGGTGAAGGACTTTTGCCGAATACAGATGACTTAAGGATGCGCATCTCCGGTCATGCGAAAATCAAGGAACTTCTGTATTTCTTTACCCATGAGATCCATCATTTGCTCCGTCAGCGGCATGGCAAAGGCATCCATCGGTTGATTCGTCTTGCCCTGGAGCGGATTGGCAGGGAATACGAACAGGATCTCCAACTGACCACCATTGCCGAGGATTTAGGCCTTTCCCCTGTTTACTTGAGTGAGCTCTTCAAGCAGCAAACGGGAGTCACTTTCCGTGTTCACCTGCTTCGGGCCCGCATGGGCGCAGCAATCAGGCTGCTGAAGGATCCCACGCTTAAGGTGTATGAGGTGTCCTACAAAGTCGGGTACAACAAGGTAGAGCATTTTGTGAAGTTGTTCAAAAGGGAATATGGCATGACACCTTCGGAGTATCGGGGGGCTCTTGTATGAAGCAACAGCGCCGCCCTCCCTTCCGCCGGTTTCATCAAAAGCTGTTCTTGCTTATGCTCGCTTTGGCGCTCCTTCCACTTCTGGCTGTCGGCCTTGTTAATATCCTCGTGACCTCCAATTTATTTACCCGGCAATTGGAAGAAAGCGCGGACTTGATCCTGTCCCGCACAGCTGCCCCTCTCGGGCAGCTATACCAGGAATTCAAGACAGCAGAGGGGCTGTTTCTTCAGGATGAAGAGCTGATGCAGGCTTTTGCAAATCCGCAAGCTCCTATTCTCAAGCAGGTAGAGGTGGCCAACCGGCTATCTCAGTACCTGACCAATATCAAGTATATTAACGCGGATTTTCGTGTTTCCTTTCTCTTGCCCCGAAATCACTATCTTTCCAGCTACGGCCTTCCTGTAAAAAATGATCCCGCACGTATTGAGAGCTTTTCCCTGGACAAACGAACGCTTGAACACGTTTACTGGCTGTCTGACGATAAAACAACGGGTGAATTCACCTGGATCGTTCCTTTAGGAAGTGTTGCCGCTCAGCAATTGCACGGTTGTCTGCTGATTTCCATCCCGTATAGCTCCATGAGCGCGATGCTGGAGGAGCCGCAGCATTTAGGGCAAAGCCAGTATTTGATTGTCGATGCCGAGAATGGAAGATTAATCCGTTCTCCGGGAACGGAGGAGAATTCGGAGCTCCAGTCGAGAATCCTTCGTCTTCCTGAAGAGAAGAGTATGGACAAGCAGGAATACAGCTTTACAGAAGGGGACAGCTATTATTCCATGCGGACGATTGGGGCGGAATGGATGCTGCTCGGTATTGTGCCGCGGCATCAGGTGCTGCTGCCGCTCTACAAGGTGTATCAATGGACCATCGGCCTGGTGGGGCTTCTGCTGTTGGGTATGACTCTACTCTCCATCCGGCTGGCACGGAATTTCTCCCGGCCGATTGAAAGGCTGGCCCTACTAGTTGTCCGCAAGAAAAGCGAGGGGGTCAACCTGCATATCCCACCTTTGGTGCGAGCGGATGAAATTGGCGTCCTCTATGACGGGATTCGTGAACTGTTAATGGAAATCCGCCAGGAGCAGGTGCTGAAGAAGGAGTACCGCCTGAGGCTGTTGCAGTATCAGATTAACCCGCATTTTCTCTACAACAGCCTGGATACCATCCAGTGGAAAGCGCTGGAGCACAAGGATCGGGAGCTCACCAGTATGATTGAATATTTAAGCGGTTTTCTTCGAGGAGGCCTGGATCAGATCGATGTCGTGACCGTCGAGCAGGAACTAAGGCACCTGAATAATTATATTGGCATGCAGCAAATCCGCTACAAGGGGCAGTTTACGATTGCCATCCAGATCCCTGAGGAATTCATGCAGCAGGAGATTGTGAAGATCTCGCTTCAGCCGCTGGTGGAAAACGCCATCATGTACGGAATGAGCCGCCAGGCGGGTGGAAGTCTTATCAAGGTTGAAGGCTGGCGCGCAGCAGAGGATGCTTTTTGCATTGGTGTCTTTGATGATGGACAAGTTCTGGACGAGGAGCGGGTACAGCGGCTGCTCAGCGAGCAGGTTCCCGATCCAGACTCCTTTGGCATCCGTAATGTTCATGAGCGGATCCGGCTCTATTTTGGTGAAGATAGTGGCCTGCGGATGAAGAAGTTGGAGCAGGGAAAATGCTTTGAGCTGCTGCTTCCCTATGTGGAAAAGCTTCCATAATCGCGGCTGGTTTGTTAGTAAATACGAGTTTTGAGGGGTTAACTGCGGGTGGATTCCTTTCTATAATGAGGGTGTAATTCAAATCAAGATGAGGGGTTGAAGCAATTGAGTAGAAATAAATGGGGAAACCGCAGTTTGATTACGATAGCTGCCGTGGTGTTGGCTCTGTCTGCCGGGTGCTCGTCTGGCACAAACAATGGCAAGGATGCCAGCAGCACCGCGGGGGTAGAGAAAGAAAAGCCTAAGGAAAAAGTGACGATCAAGGTTTGGACCAACACACGGCATGATCTTGAGGTTCGTGAGGGCTTAATCAAAAAGTTCAATGAAACGAATCCTGACAATATTCAGATTGACTATAAGGTTTACTCGGACAACTATAACGAGCAGCTGAAGCTTGCACTGAATGCGGGTAAACTTCCGGATATTGCTTATTATATTCCCGATCTGTCCAATGCGGATTATCCATTGGATTTGAATCCCATGATCACACCGGAGATTCGCAAACGCTTTGATAAATCCGCTCTTACAGCTCCACCAACCTCCAAAAATGGTGAACTGGACCGTGTCTTTGAGAACGTCACCACTTTTAAATTAGTTTACAATAAGGATTTGTTTAAAGCATCAGGACTTGATCCAGAGAAACCCCCAACGACCTGGCAGGAAATGCAGCAATATGCTAAACAGATAACAGCCAGTGGAGGCGGCAAGAAGTTCGGTCTCGGTCTGCCGATCAAGCAGACGGCATTCTGGCGGTATTATGTGACTTATCCGGCAGTTGTTTCGGGAGACATTTATGGCAGGGATGGCTGGAATGCCGTAACTGGAAAATATGACTTTTCGCCTTTTGCTAAATATGTGAAGTGGTGGATTGATGTGAATAAGGAAGGCAGCGTCTTTCCAGGCGTAGGCAATTATGACAACGATATGATCCGCGCCCAGTTTTCGGAGGGCAATATCGGCATGCTGTCCGCGGCCACCTGGGATATCGGGGTATTCAACGATCAGTTTCCAGCAAAAATCGACTGGGCCGTGGCAGACTTCCCTACCTGGGGAGGGAAAGTTCTGGGTGGTCCTGCCTACGAGACAGCGGGTGGATACAGCATCAACAAAAAAACGGAGCATCTTAATGAAGCAAAGAAGGTATGGGAATTCATGATCTCCGATGAAATGTTTGTGACGCTGGCAAAAAAGGGTCTCGGTTCCTTTACAAACCTTGCCGCTCAGGAAAAATCGATTCAACCAGTGGATCGCAAGGGATCAGCAGGTTTTGTCATCAATGGGAAGTCAACGAATTATCCGATGGCGCCACTGCTGGATTATTCCGTTTTAAACCCTCCGCTTAAAGTGGGCTCAATCGATGTCAAAAAAGCGGGCGTTGTAAATGACGTCATGACGGAGCTGTTTATCAAGGGCAAGGAGCTTCCGGAAATTGAGAAGGGACTGCAAGAGCTGGGAGATGCGTTCAACAAACTGACGGCTGCCAATGTGGAAGCGAAAACGGTGAATTTAAACAAGTATCTGCAGCCGGATTTCAAGTCGCTGAAGTAACGGCTGATAGCAGCGATTAACGTTACCGGAACTATACTTCGGTGAAAAGCTTATCTTTCGCACCCCCCAGATCGCTTTGCATAGCAAATAGCTCTGGGGGTGTTATCTATCTAGTGCAAGGGGCGGCGATTCAGTCCGTGAGCGGGCAAAAGTGGATAGAGCAAGCTACGGAAATTTATAAAAAGGAACATCCAAACAAGAAATAGAGTGAATGCAAATCATCACGAGATCCAAAAAATCTCGTGATGATTTTAAACTAAAAATAAATATAACATGTTTCTTAGGGGTGTGGAGATGAAAATTACTGGCGTGAATACGTTTGTCGTCGATTGTTACCGGACAAACTTCGTATTCGTCAAAATTTACACAGATGAAGGTATTTCAGGGGTTGGCGAAGCAACGCTGGAGTATAAAGAGAATGCTGTAACTGGGGCAATAGAAGATATAAAACGTTACCTAATCGGTAAAAGCCCGCTTGATATCGAAGCGCATTATCACAATATATATCGTGATGCCTACTGGCGGGGCGGAGCTGTACTGATGTCTGCGCTCAGTGCAGTGGAAATGGCATTGTGGGACATTAACGGTAAATCACTGGG
>NZ_WHOC01000075.1:0-28208 GCF_013141785.1 Paenibacillus germinis | reverse complement strand
ATAGAAGCCACTGTTAGCCATTTAATTAGTGTTGTTTCGAATACAGCGATCCATAAGTGGTATGACGGTGTGACTGATGTTCCTACGAAGGTCATGTTTGATTTCGTGTGTAAAGCTGTGGGGGGAGAGTTAGCTACTTCTGATGAAACGAGCGATTGCAGGTGGGTTCCTAAGGAAAATGCTCTGGATTTGATTACTTTACCCGCAATCCGCATGCGTTATAAAGCTTATTTGAACTTTAACGGCTCTGTGAATTATATGGAGTACGTCACTGCAACAACGTCAGAATGTAATGTCAAGCTTCAAAGAAATGTTTAGTTGTACGAGGGCTCGTGTTATAAAAATATTTGCACTAACGAGGAACTATAGTTTAATGAATATCAAGTCTAAGGCTGCCGCAGATCGGCAGCCTTTTCTCAGCAAATGGGAAGTAGAATTGAAAATAATTTTTTGATTCTTTGAGAAATTTTCGGGAAAACCAAACGAAATTGCAATGAGAATTGTATATAAGTTAGAAAGGAGGGTGAACAGTGAAGGAAATTATAGAAAGATGCATGCGGGGAGATATGGAAGGTTTCGGGTTTCTGTTTAAAACTTATAGCAAAACGATTCACCAAACTGCATATTTAATTACTCGTAACAACACGTTGGCAGATGATATTACGCAAGAAACAATCATCCATTTATTTACTAACATTCATCACTATAAAGTTCAACAGCCCTTTGAGAATTGGTTGTATCGAGTGACTGTTAATGTTACCAAGAATGCTTTGCGAAAACAAAATGGGATTTTAGGTTGGAAAAGGACGGACTCATTACTCTTTGACAAAGAAATAGACCACAACACACCCGAAGAAATCCTGCAGCAAAAAGAAATGAAATCTGAAGTGTTGGATCAGATCACAAAGTTATTGCCTTATAAAATCAGGATTGTTATTGTTCTCAAATATTTTAACGGGCTATCGCAAGAAGAAATTGCAAATGTATTGAATGTACCTATAGGAACAGTAAAGTGGCGGATTCATCAAGCACTGATAAAATTAAGAAGCAAGTTGAACCAAGAACGTTATTTTAGGAAGGGGGCTGCGACACATGAATGAAATTGAGCGTGAAGTTAAACAAGCTTTAAATCAGGCGGCAAAGAGTTCAATCATGAATCCTCACTTAGAAAGCAGAGCATGGAATCAGCTATCATCAAATATCAAGGCAAAGAAACCTTTTAGTATCAAAAAAAGTGTTACTATTTGTTTGCTCTTAAGTTTGGTTTTGATCGTTGGTACAGCATACGCGGAATCAGCAATAAGCAAGATTAAACTTCTTACCTATATTGGACATGTTCCGATTTTCTCTAAACAAAGTGGAACCTCAAACAGCTTAAATCTTGAATTAGAGCAAGAAAAGAAATCGGCTTC
Organism: Paenibacillus germinis; assembly: GCF_013141785.1. NCBI lineage: Bacteria > Bacillati > Bacillota > Bacilli > Caryophanales > Paenibacillaceae > Paenibacillus > Paenibacillus germinis. The sequence goes on along the minus strand of NZ_WHOC01000075.1, from coordinate 26,796 downwards.
GGATAAGGTTTTTAATGAAAATAAGGTTGGTCGGGAAGTAGTTGCGGGGATCTCTCCAGTTCCATTTATACTGCCGACTTTGCCAGACGGCTATGAGTTAAAAGATGAATTTGGGATTCCAGGGAGAATATCGCAACAAATCAGGGAGGGGAAACTTGAAAATACCTTTCTTCAGAAGGATGGCACCTTCTCTTACATAGCCTCTTTTTCAAAGGCTAACAATGATCCTATTGTGATCCAATATAGCTATTATTCAAAGTTCCAAGATATTGGTTCAATGGAGTTGAGATTCGAGACGGATAAGGTTGAACTAGAGGGTTACCCAGTAACGCAAACAGAAACTAGTTCTATAGTGTGGATTGAACTTAAAGATGGGGCTTTGCTTACAATAAATATTTCAGGACCTCAAACTTATAGCATAAGAGAGAGAAATGATGGTTTAAAAGAAGTTTTAAAGAAGTTAAATCTGAAATAATAATGTGTAAACGGCCTTTTGACATATGAAAATCGATATCATAATTACAAATAGGCTGCCTGCCGGCATGATCGTTGCCTATTGAAGTAACGGAAAATGATAGTTGAATAACGAACTCCAACAAGGCTGCCGCGGGAACGATGGCAGCCTTGTTAACGGGCAGGATAGTTAAACTTTATCCTCGTCCATTTTATCAATCTTATGGTATTATTTGGGTTAGATTAATGAAAGCGACTATGAGGAGAATTTTTAATGGAAACAATATTGTATTCCTTGATGCAAGAATTATTGGAGAAGTATAAAAAGTTGAAAATACCAAATAGATTTACCTTAGAAGAGGTTGAAAACATCTTAAAGAAAAAGTATTTAGTTATTGAACTTGATAAAAAGGAATTTGGGGATTATGAAAAAATAAGTAAGTGTTATTCAATTCAAAATGAAGAAGTCCTGAATAGTTTGTATAGTGCAGAAGAGAAAATATCCATTTTCATTATGCTTGAACATTTAAAAAAAGAAATAAAATTAAGTACCAAAGATATTGATGAAATTCATGCGGGAAGAAGAATAAATATTATCCTTGAAAGCGAAAACCAATATATAAGTAGCTTTACAATTCAAGGAATGAGTAACAAATTAGTAAATGAACTTATAGTATTAAAAGGGATTGATTCAGAAAAATGTACATTAGAAAATCAAGAATTTCTATACTATCTACAAGCTCTGTTAAAATCAGGCTATATTAATAATCAATAGATAAGATCTAACGTCGTTGAAAGCACGGAATGAAGGCTTCTTAACCTGCTCATTTTTATTTTGCGATAGAAACGCTTCAGTTAATAAGTTGGAGGAGGTAAATGTATGATACTTCTAAGAAAATTCACTTTCTGGTTTTCAGCATTGAGCATTTTCATTTGTCTTAGCGATCAATTAGGGAGTGGAATAGCAAATATTATTCTTAGTGGATTTGCTCCAATCTCATGGCTGATAAGAACTGTGCAATTCAGAACCTGGATGATAGATGATAGCGTATTTGGGGATAGCAGTGTTTTAGTTACCTTTCGCTTCCAAGCGTATTTAATTCATTTTTGTACTTTCATTATTGTAGGGTTTCTTTTAGATTACCTTATCCACTTATTCAAACGAAAGCAGAAGATGAAAATAGCATAATGGTTGGGATAAGTATAGATTGCGATATGTGATTGAACTATCGAGAAACGAGAGTTCAATAACAAGATGAAAGGCTGTGACCCAATTCGATCAGCTGCCTTTTCTCAAGTAAAGGGCAGGTTAGTTCAAAAGTATGTTGGAAACATGATGGGGAAATGGTATTTTTATAAGTGGATATATCTGTACATCATATAATTTTGTAGGAACAAGGTGAATAAGATTGTATTCAATTTATAATGCTGTCACAATAGGGTCATTAATCTTGATTCTGTATGTTCTTATTGATTTCATTAGAAATAAAACCAAGAGCTTTATTAGTAGAGTAATTTTTTATAGTTTTATTTTTTACTTACTAAATGTAGTTCAAGTGACAACGGGAGGTATTATATTTCCTCCTCAGAATGATTCCGCCCCAGTTTTGATGCAACTAATCCCATTTTATTTTATCGGTGACTGGATAAATATTTATCGAAATAATGGGTTTGATTGGTTCTTTTGGAATTCCGTAAAGTTATCGTTTTATAATTTGATAATGTTGGCACCGTTTGGAGTTTATTTACTGTTGTTATTCAAATCTAAACGAATTTCGAAATCTATTTTCACCGTCTTTCTCGTAAGCCTCACCATAGAAAGTTCCCAGTTTATACTCGGATACTTAGGTTTTGTAAGAAGTCGCGAGTTTGATATTGATGATCTCATATTAAATACTTTAGGCGGCTCTATTGGCTACTTATTCATCGCGTTATCAAGTAGATTTATCCAATCCTTACAAAACCGTCACAACGGAAAAGAAATGAACCCGTTACGCTAACGGATAACGTTACCTCAATAAGAATCGTTTACTTGTTGCACAGTAGGAAGACGGTAATCGCTAGGATAAAATTGAATATAAGATTAAACCCTCCTATTTCTAGTAAAACTAGAGTTAACAAAACTTGGGAGGGTTTTTATTATGAATTTGAAGGATTTGTGGAATCTGTATGAAGCTGATAAACGTATTTTGGGATTTAGTTCGCACACAATGAAAGCATACGCTTTACAATTAAATATGTTAGTTCTTGATCTTGGTGATCTTGAACTAGAGGGAATATCTCTAATCTTACTTAAGGACTATTTGGCTAGGGTATCAGAGAGATTAAAACCTAGTAGTTTAGGCCATTGAATTCGATTTGTGCGTTCCCTTTTTCGGTTTGCATTTGAAGAAGGACATCTCACGCCGAATCCTTCTATTAAGTTGAGGGAACCAAAGATGGACAAACGAATTCCGAAATTTCTAATTGAAGAGGACGTAATTCATCTTAAGATTACCTGTCGATCTCATAGAGAGCACGCATTATTAGAGTTTCTATATTGCACAGGATGCCGCGTTGGAGAAGTTCAGAAAATAAACCTTGAAGATATCAACTGGGAAAACTGTTCTGCAATTGTAAATGGTAAGGGATCCAAACAAAGAGAGGTTTATTTTACTACGGAGTGTAAGGTTTGGCTTAAGAGGTAACTAGAGAGCAGAAATGACACTTGTAAAGCATTGTTTGTCACCGAAACGAATCCGGTCCGTCGGTTGTCGATTCCAACGATTCGTTGGTCTTTGAAAAAGCTTGCTAAACGTAGTGATATTACTGCGAATGTATATCCACACCGATTTCGCCATACTTATGCCTGCCAATTGTTGGATAACGGTGCACCGTTAGAATTTATTCAGGGGATGCTCGGACATGAGAAAGCATCTACAACTCAGATTTACGCCCAACTGCGCGGTGAGCGTAGAAGAGAATTATATCGTCGTTATTTTTAAGTCTATTCAATGTATTACCTTTACTCAAGAGATGAGTGTGGGGGACTATTAGCTCATTGATACAACACTTAAGTTGGATGGTATTAATAACAGGTAGTAATTGATTGTTCGGTTTTATAAGCCTAGCTTAGCACAATTCATGTAATAGACTTGGCTAGTTTATGTTATTTTAATATTACATTGAATTGATACATATTTCGAGCGAAACATGAGTCTCCAACTCTCACGAAATCCTTGCAATATTCACGAATAATTCCAGCATTGTCGAGCATTTCATCTTTGCTTACGACAACATATACTTGTGATAATGCTACGGCGAAAAGTTCTATATCGGTTGACAACATTTTATTCATTACTAAAGAACCACCAAAATGTATCCATCTATAGACGGTGTTACTTGATTATATATATATTAAGATTAGAATATATTTAGTGAAAAATGTAAATAAATTAAAGATTAATTGCGTCGAAATTTCTATTTGTTCTTTTTGGAAGCATAATTTTTCCATGGTAAATTGGAAGCAGAAGCGTTCCAAAACGGCAAACTTATGGGCTAAGTTACATCCTTCTCCTGTAAAATTATGAATTCATCAAGCTGGTCCATCGTGGTAGCAAGAAAATTAACGTTGCTTCGTATTCACAACCTCATCAGAGGTCGTTCCATTTATTACGAAGAAAGATAATCGCGAATCGTCGCAGGTTAAGCCAATAATCACTTAAGAGTTGAGCGTGTTTGATAATATATTTCGGGTATAGTCTTAACAAAGGGTTGCCCGAAGGGCAGCCTTTTTCAGTTTTGAAAGGTTACTCAACAAATATATGTATAAATTTCAAATGAAAACAGATATGATATGCCAAAAGTATTTTACTTGAGGAGTGAAGTATATGACGATCACAATTGATGCTAAACTAATAACAAGATTCCGTGATGCAGTAAATAGGAAACCTATCTTTAGGCAACTGTTTGCAAATAGTGATGGAAAAAATAAATGGAATATAATTTGCTCAGCCATGGATTGGATTGATGTTGCAGCAGAAGGTCTTCCACTTTTTAAGATTGAATCACCCAATTTTGGTCACAATTCACTTGCCTCACTAAATTTAATGCAATACATTGTTACGGTCGATATCTTGATTGAATCGATACAACAATTATACAGAGTAATATGTGGTGAAAATACCAACCCATTGTCGCAAGATTCTACTATATTTAAACAAAGCAGTATAAGTGATGACATTTACTTTAAGCATATTAGGGCTGTGTTCGGAACTCATCCCGTTAATTTGACAAGCGTAGACGGTTATAATAAACAAAATGGGGAGAGATTTTACTCGAGTTGGTCGGCTGGCAAAGTAGCGGGAAGTGACGCAGACTTTAATGCCGTTTTATATAGTAATTTGCCAGGAAAAGACGACACCTTTTTCGGTGTAAAGTTAGATGATGTAAGTAAGTATGCTGAATTGAGATATAACCTTCTTAATGATTTGATAAACAAAGTAGAAGTTACCCTTGAAGAGCATCTTACTCTGTATCGGACTAAACCAATTGCTTCTTTAACCGATCCCTTAAAACAACTTGAACTATTATTGAAGGAGAACAATTCAAGAATCGGAGTACGCTACGGTTATTCGAATGAAATACCAAACATTTATGATCTTTTAAAGGTTAATATAACCGCAGTCGAGGGGTTAGATATTGATATCATTGATGAATATAAGGAATTTCTTCTTTCATTAATACCACGCATAAAGTTAAATTTAGAAAATATGGACATTCAATTGATCGAATTTTGGCCGAAGTTGGGTAGAGGTTATGAGTTTCGGAAGATTTATGAATACCTGATAGAAAATCATTCTAATAAAATGGGAGAAGTCTATTTCCAAGATCTTGTTGAGAAGAAATGGCTACCTACATTTTTACTTGAATGTAATAATTTTGATGAGAAGTATTTTCTGTTGAATGCATATTTACACCGAGCAGAAAAGAACGGGATTACCAAATTTGGTTATGGTTTATAGTTAGTCTTTATTATAAACCGTTATCTTTTGCGGTTAAACAAAACGATGGATCAGAAATAATAGGCTTGATATTGTTACACAAAGGCATTTTATTTACCATGCTGAGTCCGTTTGAAATCGTAATAATTTAATATAAGCTGCATTGCTCCAGGTTCTTTTATTAAATGTGGAAAATAAAAAAAGTCATTTTTAAACATGTTTGCTGCTAAAGCTATGTCAATTTCAAGCCATTTTAACAACAACTCGTCTTTTATTGTTAAGTGGAGTTGCCATTCTGATAATGATTTGATATTCATATCGATAATGAATTCAGAGCATTTACATCTGAAGCCCTCGAGAATTTGAAAATTAACATAATTGAAGGTAATTTGCTGGCCACACGTACTACAAGTGTTCCTTAAATCACATAAATGGAATGGGCATTGATGCAATAAGCTAAATTGGTGAAAAATGCTGTGGTGTCCCATACATAAACATTTTTCGCAATATGTAAGGTCGGATCTTATCAGATAATTATTGTAATTTATATTTGAAAACATTCCAGTTAATCTATTCAAGTTTTGTTTAGACTGTTCCAAAATGTCGTATCCAATTACAGCAACGAGATTTCTGAGATCAAATTCACGATGCAAATCTTGAGAATTAATAAGGTTCGCATATTTAATTTTCTCAAGAATTGACCATCCGGATTCAAATGGGTTAACCCAGGACACATTCCATGTAATAGATTTCATAAGTCACTTCCTTCTTTTTAAGAATAGATGTTTTTGCTTGTTTTTTTCTAACTTTAATTGATTTAATTTTAAATAATATTCTTCTAAATCTGTTTGTAGTAAGTTCTTTGTGTCTGAAAGAAGTTGAGCTTTAATCAAATCTCCAGTATCTAAAATGATGCATAGCGTATTATGCTCCTCTGTGTAAATAACTGGAACCTTCACCATGTAATAAGGGCTATTTAGTGAAAACCATTGCTCAGAAATAGCCAGAGGACAAGTATACTTTTTTTCTCTAAAAATGATTCCTTGAGCTGTGACTTCTGCTAATGAGCCGTTATTGTTTAGAAAATCCATAAAAACCTCTCCTTAAAAATACAAGACTATACAAGTATGTATTGCCAATATAATCAAATTAGATTCATTTTTGAATACAAATTGCAAGCGAAAAAAGATGACAACTCCCATAATTAGGAGTTGTCATCTTTTTTCGCTTGTTCCTTTAATAAATTTTGCGTTTTTCATAGCATATTCAAGTGCTAAGTTTATTAATTCATTTCTAGATCGATTGCTTATCTTTGAAAGGTGATCGAATTTTTCTTGTAAAGCCCTATCTACTCTTATGGTGATAGTAACTGATTTATCTTCTTTAGGAGTAATAATAAAATCATCGTCACTCATGAAATCACCTCTATAAAACAGTATAGAAGTAATAGAGTACATAAAAATATAACACAATTTGTGTTCAATAATGATTACAAAAAAATATCGTGGTTAGACTGTTAACTGTATGTGATTAATGATTATTAGCATTGAAGGAGATGATTAGTTATTGAATACAAATGTTAGTACCAAAATGCAATTACTTGAGGCGGCAAAGAGTGTATTTGCAAGAAAAGGTTTTGAGAGAACAACACTTGTAGAAATTATTAAAGAATCCAGACTACAAAACAAATTAGTTGTTTATCAATTTAATGGAAAAGATGGTTTAATGTCCGCGGTATTACAAACATTTTTGCCTCTGAACAACATTATCTGGAAAAAGGAGCTTAATGAGGACCCAGTTCTATGGATAGAAAAAATTATTCATGATGTTATTCTATTAAGAGAAAAGGATCCTGAAATTATCTCTATCCTTCAGTCAGAAATAATTTATCCATCAAGTCGAGGAGACCTAGTAAACTTTTATATTTCATCAATATGGAAAGAATTTAGAGATGTACTTGACTTAGGAAAAACTAGAGGTTATTTTCAATTTGGCTCTTTAGAACTAACATTAGGGTTCGTAATTAGTTCAACTTTTATGTACAAGCAAGAGTTCCAAACTAACACCAAAATTATTAGTAGCGACGTTATTATTAAGGAAACAATTAGCCTTGTTTTAAATGCATTAGATTATAAACAAAGGGATATATCATTAGATTCCAGAGGAGTTTTATGAGTCTTTCAAATTTCGAGAAGTTTATAGAGACTGGGAAATTTAGTAGACTTAAACGTATCACTGAAGAAACTAAATTAATAAAGGATAGATTAAGAGACAAACTAATTAGAGAAGAAATTAAACGAGTAGAATGGAGGGATTGCGGAATTGTTGGGAAATTTCGAAGTATGAATCGTTATGACTACCGTCATTTAGAATTAAATGAGTATTTATATAATTTGGGAATTCTACCTATGTTATCTTCTGTAAAGGAAACATGTTTAACAGAGCAAGAGAAAAAATCTTTATGTAAAGCTAGTAAGTTCGATCGTGAAGACAGTGTTTGTTTTAATCCCTCAAAATTATCAAATTCAGGTTTTAATGTAGCTCAAGATTTCGATTTGACTATTAACAAATTGAGCACTATTGAGAAGGTACTTCTATGGAAAGAAAAAATGTTGTTTAGAGAAAAGCTGGAAAAGGAATGGAAGCTTCTTTTGAATAGTTTAAGTGGGTTACTTAAGCAGAAGGAAAATTCAAAGATACAATTAACGTTTGGTACTGTCACATTGAAAAGTAAGAATCTATATTATCCGATTGATGTCTTAGAATTATTCGGGAAAGATGTTCTTATACAATCAACGAGAGTAAGACTTGAGAAATTAGAAGAGTTTGCTGCACAAGGCTTTTTGAATATATCTGAAATTAAAAGTTTTCGAAAAATAATTAAAGTTGAACAACAATTTGTTCTAATGGAATTAGATAAAGAGGAACGTTGCAAAGACTGGTTCAGTCAAAGATTAAATAAATTATCGGAGTTAAGTAGGCATCGAAATTAGGGTTACTTAATCTCCATACATTAATTCAGGATTTATTCAGTAAAATCGGTATTAATGGAGCAATATTATGTGTGTATTTTAAGTTATTTTTTATTTAATGTGAATAATATTTTCTTAAAGCATTAATGCAATAGAGAACGAAGTTTAAGTCTTGCTTATTTGACATATTTTTAATTCCTTGAAATAAAGTACCTTTCAGAATTTGTTTTTGTTCAAAGTCCATATTAAGAAGGTCGAGTACATCCAGTGATTTAATTTCATTCTTAGTATAGGTTTTAAAGTTTGGAAATGAATGTTGGTGCAACAAAACAGGTTCGTTACAATTTGTACAGCACTGTGATATAGAGGAGCTCTTATAAAAAGTGTAAATCAAAGGTTGATTACACACTCTACAATTATTTTTCAGTGGCTCCAAATGAAAGGGACATTCTTTAATGAACTTGAATTGAAAGAATAAACTATGGTAAGCATTCAAAGAACAAAAATTACAGTAATAAAGATCTTTGTTAAAAAAATCATCTGTTTGATTTTTATAACCTAAAAAATCTTCAGATAAATTAGTAATTGTAGTATAAAATTGCGTCAGAAATGGATATGAAATTTTGCTTTCAATTTTTCTGTGATCTAGTCCTCTAATTAGTAAAAAGGAGATGCTACTATCCATTGACGAACCAAAATTTTTAAAGAATTCACTTTGTGTTATAACATTGGCATAACAAATTTTATCATAGACACTAAATGGAGATTCATAAATAGACAGCCAGTCTTTACTCCAAGTAATTCTCTCTTGCATAATACCATCCCTAATTTATTTTTAAGTGAAAGTTATTTTTAAATGAATCGATTAGTTTTATTCTATTGTCAATGAATACTTGAAGCGATGTTGAGAGATCCGAATACAACGATAACAAATAGAAGAATGGCCTTAAGCTCTTCTTCTATTTTTTTGATTTTTTAATTAAGCACCGCGACAGGACGTACCAACATATCTACAAGCCTTCAGTAAGATTATCATTAATAATTGATACCTTAAGTATTGGTTCATATTCGGACAAAATTTTCCATATTGGTTCGTCCATTGCTTGATATAGTTGATAACCACATTTACATGTAAAAGGGATATCTTTTGCAATATTGAAAAAATAAATATCTTTATTGCAATCTTCGCATTTAGTCTGAAGGCTAGTTAAATGAAACGGGCAAACATCTATTAACTTATATTGATGTAAGTAACTGTGGTAGTTGTACTGAATGCATTTTTCACAGAAACATAAGTGTGTATGAAAGTAATGCAGTGGATTATATCGTTCAAGTTTGGAAAGTTTCAACATTGTTGTTTTAATCTCAAAAAAATCGATATTTGTAAGTTCATTCAGTTTATTAAGTGCTTCGTCTGACAGCTTATTTACATTTCTTAGACTGCGTCGTCTATTAACTTTATTTTCATTTATGTATTGCGACAGTTCACTACCATTGATTGAGTTGGAAATTTTTATATTCTCGATTAAAGACCATATTGATTCGTAAGGTCTTTTCCATTCCTCGCGCCAGATAATGTTAGTGCCCATATAAATAGCCCCCAAAATGAGTTTCTTGATGTATTTATTTCCAGCATATAGCACGAGTTATACATTCATTTCGTCTATTAAAGTGATTTTTATGTCGTGAAACGCAGCTTTCTTGATTTTCGGGGTTTTCTTGTCGCTAATGAGGGTATTTTCTTGTGCTTGTACTAAACCAATCTCGTTTACAGATTGGTTTTTTAGTTAAACATTATATGTATTCAAGGTAGAAACAAAGTTCGTTTCAAAACAAAATATACAATGATATTTGTCTTTCATAATATTGGAGAATTGATTATATTGTTGATTTATTTAAAAGGGGATGAGAGCATTTGATTTTCATTAATGAAATAGCCGCATCTGCTTCATCATCGGAATATTTGAGGAAAATATGTTGGAGGGAAGAATGGGTTCACCCTTACGAGTCAATTATTTCAATAATTGAAAAAATCAAGGTAGCTAACGTGATTGAAAGCGAAGATATTATTCGTGGATTAGGGACTAAGATTCTGAGGGAGCAGAGGACAATAACAACAGCTGCTAAGAATATGGATTTATATACGATGCAAAGTTTTGATGATGAGTTATTTATGTACTATACGAATTATGATCTTAAAAAACAAAAAGAGTTAATAAAAAAAGTGTGTAACTCATCGTATGTTGGCAGAAAAACGTATGATCACTTTAGCAAATACTTAAAATATTGCGAGGAATGCTTGGAATATCACTTTCATAGTATTTTTCATCAACTATGGGCTGTAAATGTTTGCCCTTTCCACGGGATAAGTTTAAGGGACACATGTGTACGGTGTAACAAAACACGGTCGTACTCTTTTAAGTATGGCGATCATTTTCGATGCTATTGTGGTTATAGTTTTATAACTGAAAATAGTAGTGGCAGAACAATTTGGGCAAATTGGGGTAGGGAATTTGAAATAAAGAAAGATATTTTTATATGGACATATATCTGATTGAATTAGTTAGATATATCGTATATTGAATGGTGAATAACTAGCCCTCATCTTTAATGACAAGGTGGTGAGGGCCGTTTTACGCTTATAGAGTAAAAGGATCCATCTAGAGGTGGTAGTAGGTAATGTAGGCACTTTTGTGTCGTTTATGTAGGAACATTTGTGTCGTTAGAATCTTATTTATAATGATTATTAAAAAGGATTGACTTTTGATAATAATTATTTATAATAATTATTATCTGATATGAATTCTCATTGGACAAGCAGTCACTATGGGTTGAAAGGAGTGCGCAGCGATGTATGATGTCATTATTATTGGAGCTGGACCGGCAGGAGCCTCAGCTGCTATCTATACAGCAAGAGGAAATCTGAAGACACTCGTTATTGACAAGGCACCGAATACAGGAGCTTTGGCCATCACTCACAAAATTGCGAATTACCCGGGTGTTATTGGGGAGCTATCAGGTAAGGATTTGCTTGATACGATGCGGGAGCAAGCCAAAGGCTTTGGGGCGGAGTTCATCCAAACAACGATTACAGCTGTAGATGTGGAAGGCGATACGAAGTATGTATTTACGGCTGACGGTATCTATGAAAGCAAGTCGATCGTTATCGCGACGGGTTCCAAAGGACGCAACCGTATGCTGCCTGGGGAAGAAAGCTTGTTAGGGCGTGGCGTTAGTACATGTGCAACGTGTGATGGAGCCTTTTTCGATGGCAAAACAGTCGCTGTAATTGGTGATTCAGAGGAAGCCTTAGAAGAAGCACAAGCGTTAAGTAAATTTACGGAAAAAATTCACTTCATAGTTCCACGACCAGAACTGCAAGGCGTTCATCACGTTCCAGAATTGCCGGGCACTGACTTTCTCTACAAAGCCAAACCGCTTGAAGTTCTTGGAGACAAGCATGTAGAGGGACTTAGAATACGCACGAGTTCTGGTGCAGAGGAAGTACTCCATGTGGATGGTGTGTTTGTCTTCCTATCCGGCAGTAAGCCCGGCACAGATTTCTTACAGGATCAGGTTCCGCTGGACGCGGATGGTTTTATGATTCTGGATAGCTCGATGCAATCACCTGTTGCAGGTGTATTCGGGGCTGGAGAAGTCAGACGCACACCGGTGAAGCAAGCGGTTGTTGCAGCTGCTGATGGAGCCATCGCAGCCATGGCGGTCGATAAATTTATTAATAAACGGGCTCAGCTGATCCCGCAATACAAATAATCTTAGCCACACAAGGAGATGAATTTCGATGTCTAATGTCATTGTTTATTCCAGTACAAATTGCCCTTATTGCCAACAATTGAAAAAGTATTTAACGGAACAAAATGTCTCCTACGAAGAAAGAAACATTGATCTGAATGATCAATTCGGACAAGAACTTCACGATTTAGGCCTGATGTCTTTGCCTGTGACGGTCATTGGCGAACACAAAATTTTGGGTCTCAACGTTACTAAACTCAAAAAAGCTTTGGCCGAAATCGCAAGCTAATAACATACCATATAAATAGATAGAGGAGAGCTAACCATGACACAATTAACCGTACAACCCTCACAATCTTTTGCTAAAATAGGGCTTCCTGCGCCTTCATTCTCATTGCTATCGACGAAGAATATGGAAACCTTAGAAGAGAAAATAACGCTTGAAGATTATAGAGGAAAATGGCTTGTTTTCTTCTTCTGGCCATTCGACTTTACGTTCGTTTGTCCTACCGAAATCACAGCTTTTAGTGACAATTACGAGCAGTTCCTTGAACTGGATTGTGAAATCGTTGGAGCTTCTGTCGACAGTGTGTATACACACAGAGCTTGGACTCAAACGCCGCGCGACCAAAGCGGCATCGGTCCTGTGAAGTTCTCGTTGGTCAGTGATTTCTCCAAAGAAACAGCACGCGCATATGGCGTGTTAGACGATGAAACCGGGGCTGCGCATCGCGGATTGTTCATCATCGATCCAGAAGGCGTGCTGCGGTACCAAGTGGTCACGGATATGAATGTTGGGCGCTCTGTAGATGAGACGCTGCGTGTGCTTCAAGCGCTTCAGGCTGGTGGACTTTGTCCAGCGAACTGGAAACCAGGCGATAAAACTCTATAAGCTGCAAAAGTAAACAAGCCCTAATCGACTCTCACTCGATTGGGGCTTTTGTGTGTATTCAAAGTCTGTTTTGAAGTATAATAGAAGAACTATATAGGTGAAGACAGAGAGGTTAGATGCATGATGCAGTCCATATCGGACAAACTGTTTATGGGTTCTTTGATTTTACTCATGATTTCCATTGTGGTTAGCGGAATTGGCTTTCAATTCGTGAATTGGCGCACACAAGTGACAGATGAGTTAGATGGGGAGACGCAAGAAAGCGGTTCTCGCAAGAAAGCCGTGTTGGACCGGCAAGATAAGAGCTTGGGACGTGTGCTTCGTTCCTACTTATTTTGGATCGCGATAGCAGGCATTCTAATATCCATTGCACTTTCTTGGTTTAGCTCTAAATAAAAATATAAGGCATATAGCACTCGGGCTGAGTGTTATACGCCTTTTTTGTATCCTATTTTACCCGGAATCATGATCTAAACAATCTCTTCTACGCAGGAGCTGCAGACCAGCTTGCCTTTGAAATAAGTCATATTCTCGAAATTACCGCAGAATACACAGGCTGGCATATACTTCTTGAGTGTAATGCGCTCTGGATCGACATAAACCTCGATCGCGTCACCGATATCGATATGAAGTGTTCGTCGCAGCTCAATCGGCAAAACAATCCGGCCTAACTCGTCTACTTTTCTCACTATTCCCGTCGATTTCATCTGAAAGCCTCCTATTTATTTCATTAGACTTCGATCATGTGTGTTGCATAAATAATTCCACATATAAACTTGAATTCCTTTTATTTACTTCAAACATTTTAGGCAATTATCTGATAATGCATGAATGTGGACGGCAAAAAAAGGACTTACACGTGTTTCGTTGAACACGTGCAAGCCCTCTATACATATAAGATCTAGTTTTTGTTTTCCTGTTGTTGATCTTTGGAAATTTGCTCTTTTAGCGCTGCATTTTTAAGAACCAACTGTTTAGATAATTCAACTTGTAAAAGGTTGATTTTATTAATCTCATCCTTTAATTTACTAAGTCGAGACATCTTGCTGCTTAAATCGCTGGGTGAAGAACTTATTTTTATATCCCTTTGTAATTGATTTATTTTTGAAAGTGCTTTTTCCTTTTTTTTCTGTTCGTCGATACTTCTTTGTTGAGTTTCAGTAATTTCTTTTTTTAATCGATTTATGATAGATAGAGTGAAACTTATAGCCATTCAAACACCTCTTAGCAATTTAGTGTAGCTTCGAACCCATTTTACACTAAATACATGGTCCGTGCCAAAAGGGGATGAGAAAACCTTTATCGAGGTCATTCAATGATGAGCGACCGCGTTTAGAGGTAGGTTTTATCGCCAATAAGAAAGCGGTTTTCGGAGACCGAAAACTTATACTTTCTTATGTGGAAAAAAAGAGGGGGAGTGAAGCGGGGCAGAAATTCTGAATCACATGTGGAATGAACTACTCAATCAGCTTTACATCAACAATGACTTCCAAATCTTGCTGACCGGCACCGCGATAGACGCCTTTGACGGGAACGATATCGTTGTAGTCGCGGCCGTGTCCGAGCTTAATATAGCGCCAATTGACCTCACAATTGTTCGTAGGGTCGTAGCCGAACCAACCAGTTCCCGGGATCAGGCACTCCACCCATGCGTGTGAGGCTTGGGTGAATTCCGTGCTGCCTCCTTGTAGATCGCCAACAAAGTGATAACCGCTTACGTACCTAGCAGGAATCCCTTTATCTCGGCAAATGGCAATCATAAAATGAGAGTAGTCCTGGCAAACACCACGCTTATATTGAAGCATTTCTCCAACGGTGGTCTGTACGGAAGTGGCTGAGGGATCATAGGTGAAGTCGCGATGAATCGTTGTGTAGATCGTACGTAGTAATGCGTATAAACTTATATCTTGATCGGAAATGGTATCTGAGTAAGACTTGAGTTCAGGGGTCAAACCCGTGTAGCTAGTAGGCAGCAAGTACTCCGCATGCTGATTCTGGAAGTCATCGCCAAGTCTCATCGCTTTCTCCTCGAAGGGAGAAGCGACGCCTGATGGGATGTTATCGTTGTCGTTCGTGACGACAGTCGACACCATTTTAATCGTTAGCTCGCGATGAAGTTTATTGACTGTAAAAGCATGTACGCGATTATGAAAAAAATCCGAGTACGTAAAGAAAGCAGAAGCAGGCTCCGTGGTGATGGCGTGGTGATAACAGGCTTGACGATTGTCAGTGAGAGGCGTTAAACGAACTTCATTGACACTGTCCTGCGCTGTATCGGTGTAGGAATAGCGTGTGATATGTGTAATCTCCAGCTTTTTCATGCGATGACCTCTTCCCGGGAGGGAAAAAAGACTTTGGACATCCTTAACCCCATCACGTTACAGGATTCCCGAAGCGCACTTAACGTCATTTCTAATTTGCCGGATAAAATATCCTCTTCGTCCATGCAAGCAAGGTTAGCCTTTACTTTTCCCGCTAGCTTAGCCAGTCTGTGTACAGCAAGGTTTAAATCGGGGTCCTCCATTTGAATGCCCTGTAGGGATCGCTCCAAGGATTGGAAAGAGAAACTAACCGAGCGTGGAAATGTTTCGTGAAGCATCAGAAATTTAATAATGCTGCTTAGATTAACGGTGTCCGCATGTTCCCTGCGATACGACTCATAACCGCTAACTGACTTCAAAACGGACAGCATAAGCGGGTAAGAGGAGAGTTCTTCCCTAGCGTAATCATGACATAACGATTGGAGTAAGCGCAGCAAGTTCTCAGCACGCTCCAAATATCTTCCGGCTTCCACGAAGTGCCATTCATTTTGACGCGGCATGACGGATGTGGCCGCCCCTTGAAACATTGACAAGGTGTCACGAATGAAACGATAGAACAAATGAGGCGAATCGTTTGTGATATCTCTTACTTCTTTTTCTTTTAGCCACAGATACAAGCCATTCATGATATCCCACAGCTCTGCGGGCATTTTCTCACGAATATTACGAAGGTTGGAGCGAGCATGGTTGGTGCAAGCGAGTAAAGAATTCGAATTATTTTTATCGAGTGTAATATATTGGAGGACATGCTGCTCGGTGAAGCTCCCATACTGCTCAGTAAATGCGGTACGGTCGCCAATCGTGTCAATTAATCGGCTCCACGATTGATCGCTGCTAGTCTCCTTCTCCTCGCGAATATGATAATACACGTCGATAAGTCTTGCGTGATTCTCCGTTCTTTCCGTATACCTGCCGATCCAGAATAAGGCTTCCGCTGTACGTCCCATCATCACCATGAACGCTTGCCTCCAATCTATATTTGTTTCTCTATGAATTAGTAACCCAAGTGTCCTTACATCCTCCGCCTTGCGATGAGTTCACGACGAGTGAACCTTCTTTAAGCGCAACACGAGTAAGTCCGCCAGGTATAACCTGAATGCTCTCGCCAGCGATGACGAAGGCCCGAAGATCGATATGCCGCGCAGCCATTTGACCGTCCATCATGACGGGAGCTCTGGAAAGCTGGATCGTTGGCTGAGCGATATAACGATCGGGATTCGCTATTATTTTAAGCCGAAAATCAGCCAACTCACTCTCAGAGGCCGAAGGACCAATGAGCATACCGTAACCGCCAGAGAGCGATGTCTCTTTGACGACCATTTCATCAAGATGCTGCAGCACGTAATCACGTTCTTCCGGTCTAGAAAGGATATAAGTAGGCACATTATTCAGGATTGGTTCTTCGTTCAAATAGTAACGAATCATGTCTGGCACATAGGCATAAATGGCTTTGTCGTCGGCCACGCCAGTTCCAGGGGCATTCACGATGTTAATATTACCCGCGCGATAGGCATTCATGATCCCCGCGACACCTAGCATCGAGTTCGGATCAAAAGCGAGCGGATCCAAGAAATCGTCGTCGATTCTTCGATATAAGACATCGATTTGGCGGAGTCCCTTGATCCCGCGAATATATACCTTATGATCAATGACGACGAGATCGTGTCCCTCTACAAGCTGTATGCCCATTTGCTGCGCAAGGAACGTATGTTCGAAGTAGGCTGAATTGTAGCAGCCTGGGGTCAGTAAGCCAATGACAGGATCAGATTTGCCCGAAGGGCTTAGCCTGCGCAATGCGGATAGAAACACATTTAAGCTAATCTCAATATCTTGGATCGAATGGCTAAAAACGAGCTCAGGGAATAAGTGCGTCATGATGGAACGGCTCTTGTACAAATAGGAGAAGCCTGAAGGTGATCGCAGATTATCCTCCAAAACGAAATATTCGCCATGTTCATCTCGAATTAAATCGATACCTGATACCGTTACGTACACATCATTCGGGATGGATAGACGCATCATTTCGGCTCGGAAATAGCAGTTGGAAAGGACCATTTTCCTAGGGATAATACCTTCCTTTAAGATGCATTGGTCATGATAAATGTCTTTGAGAAATAGATTAAGTGCCTTAACACGCTGTTGAAGCCCTCGTTCAAGCTTGAGCCATTCATCCCGTGGAATGATTCGTGGGATCGGATCGAAAGGGATGGTTCTTTCCAATGCTTCTGCTTGATCAGGGCTGTAGAGTGTAAACGTAATTCCTTCTTCCATCATGCGTTTCATGGTGGCCGTTTGGCGCTTGCTCAAATTTCCCGCCTTCATGGACATGAACTGAAGGAAAATATGTTGATAATGTGATCTTACCGAGTACGAGTTGACAAACATCTCATCAAAAAAAGGACGGGGATCATAGGGGGTGGTGACCAGATTCTCAGGTTTGGACATCGCAGCTCCTGGTTTCTTAGCTATACTTCGAGTGGAAGCTACGTTAGGATATGGGCCCGAAGCAGAAACCAGGCCTCCTTTCTGATCTAAATTCTTATTTTGTGTCAGGTAATATGACGCTAATTTATGGAAAAACAAATGATTTTTCTTATATTGTAAATTTATCAGAATATTATGTCAATATACATGACGTATAAATTAACTGACATGAAATGCGCAAATAGATCAAATGTTTGAAAATTTCAAGAAATTTCTGTTTTTATCTTGATTTACGTCGAAATCAGCTATAGAATGTCGAATAAGTAAATGTTATATAAAGTCACACGAGAATTGTGAATATAGGGGGTTGGGGTATGTTTGATTGGCTTGGATTTCGAAAAGGTCTGCCTTTGTGGTGGTCGTATCGTCTGAATCGTCATCTCAAGGAAGATGTGGAACATATCTTTGAAGGAATTGCGCATACGAGAATTGAAATTTTACGAAGCTGGGTGGAGGCATACTGGTCCAATTTGGATCGACTGCTTGAGCAGCTCTCTGATTTTGAACCTGGACCAACGACACAGGATGGTTCGATGGTTCAACGGTTGCTGGCAGCTGCCTCAAAGAGCGGGGCTGATTTCTCGGAGATCTTCATAGTAAATGAAAAAGCAGAAGTGATATACTCCACGTCCCCCGCTCACGTTGGGAAATCTTATGATTCAGGAAGTGATCTTACAAAAGGGCTAGAGGAAGCACGTAAAGGCAAGAAATGCTTATTCGGACCTTATTCCGATCCACTTACATTAAAGCTAGGTCCAAGCACTTCGCCGTTTCACGATGCTATGACACTTGCATTTATTACACCTATAATGGTTAACGGAAAATGGAAAGGGGCCATTTGCGGACGTGTCCCGAACGATGTGCTCGGTGATCTGATCCAGCGTGAATCTGGACATGTGTATCCGGACTCTGGAGATAATTATTTATTTATGGCGAAGCCTGTGTTAAATAAACAGATTGCCCCAGGCACTGCGTTATCTCGAAGCCGTTTTGAGGATCTTACCTTTACCCATGGTGATAATTTAAAAGATGGCGTGCGCACAGATTATGGTATTGTCGGTGTAAAGGAGCATACGGAGCTTGAGCTCATTTTTACGGATCCGGCAACGGGACAGCTCCATCCGGGGGTTGCGGGAACGATTGCAAAGGGACATAATCTATTCGCGGAGTTTCCAGGGTATTCCGATTATCGGCATATTTCTGTCATTGGCAAAGGTGTTACCTTCCAGCTTCCGCACTGCCCTGATGTTTGGGGGATGATGTGTGAAGGCGATCTAGAGGAAGTATACCGGATTCGCAGTATTGACTGGAAATTGTTTAAGCTGCAGCTGCGGTTCATTGTAGGTTATATATTACTCTCAGCAGGGGGCTTTTGGCTGCTGAATGGACAAGTTTCTAGTAGCTGGGGATCAGTAATTATGTCTGCTGTAAGTCTTGTGTATGGAGGAATAGGCGTAAGCATTATAAGGCAAAAAGGCAGCAAGCCGATCGTAAGGCAGCTCGCGCAAATGAATAAGTTCATCCGTATTAACGCAGAGGGAAGCGGTGATTTGACACAACGCCTGCAAGTGCAGGAGTTCGCTGGTGATGAGACGCGGGAATTGGCGAAATGGATTAATAATATGATCGATTCTCTTGAGGGTATCATGCTGCAGGTGAAACAAGCCGCGGCTGAAGTTCAGCTCAGCCAGGAACGTATGAATGATTCGACGGGGTCAACGGAACAATCGACTGGACGAATGAGCACCAAGATTCATGATATGATTCGTTCGCTGCGCGGTCAGCTCAAGGACATCGATGTTGCGAAGGATGTAACGCAGAATATGAGCGGGACACTGCGCGAATTGGAAGAAAAGGCTTCTGGTCAAATTGCTGTAGCGCAGGATGAAGTTGATCGTATTGGCGAAAAGATGAATCATATTTCGGCGAAAGTAGCTGAAACGAATCGTACCATTCAAACTTTTTTGCAAACGACGCAAGAAATTCCCAAGCTACTTAAGGTCATCGAAGAGATATCCGCTCAAACCAATCTCCTTTCCCTGAATGCTTCTATTGAAGCCGCGAGGGTAGGTGAGCACGGGAAGGGCTTCGCTGTCGTGGCCGGCGAGATTCGTAAGCTGGCTGAGTTGACCAAGAAGTCGACAATGGAAATCAATGACACCATTGAGCATATCGAACGTCATGCGAATGAAGCCTTCATTTCGATGGAAGAAGGCACCAAAGTTGTTCTGGAGGGGACGCAAATTGTGTCGGCAGCGTCTGAAATTCTCAGCAGCGCGAACGCGCACGACACCATGAAGACACAGGTGGTGGATGAAGTGGTGGCGCTGATGGAGAAGGTAGCGGCGGTAAGCATAGAGAATCGCCAAATATCGGCGGAGGTTGAGCGTACCGTGCAAGAGCTTCTGCAGGATATGCTTCACGTGCGCCAAACGACGGGGGATGTTGGCGCGATTACGGACTCGCTGCTCTTGCTTGTAAATCAGTTTCATTTAACGGAGAGCCGCATTCGATAATGGTTTGTTTCTAAGACATTTCCTGCGCATGTTAGCTAACCCATCCTGCATACAATGATAATGCGGAATGGGTTAGCTTTTTTATGCTTATGAAGTAAGTTTTCTAACGAAAACTCGAAGGAGGATGTCTAATGAATGACCGTTTGAGCATTCGAACGAATAGGGAGTACATGATGGATCCCGGCTATTTTCCAATGCTCGTAGAGCGTCTGAAGGAGGAGCATGTGCAGATGCGCGAGCAGCTCTCCGAGATCCGAACGATGGCTGCTTCCTTGTACTCCCTCGAGGATTGCTCAATAGGAATGTGTAAGCTGATTGAACTCCAAGATCTAATTCTTTCCCTTATTGAAGAGCTGGAACAGCATTCGGAATGGGAAGAAAAAGAACTATTTCCTCTTCTGCAATCTTATTTACAACCAACAACAGCGCTGTCTGTCTCTCGTTCCATGACTGTTTTAGAGCAGGATCATGACTTGGCGAAAAGAGTCGTGCAGGCTTTCGTAGATGGCGTGAATGCGATGAAAGTGCCGATAGATGAGGAGTTTTTACATTTGATGGCATCGGAATTAATGACAGCTTGCTTAATACTGCTCAAACATTTCACCTTAGAAGAGGAGCTTGTGTATCCGCTCACCGATCGTATCGTGGAACAATTAGCCTAAGTACATAAAAAAGGGTCTTCTCAAGTCATTTGACTTGTAGAGGACTCTTTTTTTTGTTGAGAAAAATTTATATGTTTTCTGAGGCATGAGAGATCTCCTTTTGGCTAGGTTCGTCAATGTTAGTACTGGAAAACTCACAGAAGAACTCTTCTTTTCAGCCACAGTCCCTTAGTATACTGTACATTTACCATTGGAAGGGGATGTAGCCAATTCAGATTTATATTGTTGCAAAGCGTGCATAGCCAATGCACAAGCTGTAAAGATATTTTTCATCGTTGCAGTCGCGAGGGGAAGGAAAACCGTGTCTCTAACGATGTTTTACATTCTTACAAACGAAAAGAAAGCAGCTTTTGTGCGCTGAGCGAGGCTGTAAAGATATTTTTCATCGTTACAGATACGAGGGGAAGTGGAATCGTGTCTGTAACGATGTTTTGCATTCTTACAAACGAAAAGAAAGCAGCTTTTGCGCGCTGAGCGAGGCTGTAAAGATATTTTTCATCGTTACAGTCGCGAGGGGCAGGTAAACCGTGTCTGTAACGATGTTTTACATTCTTACAAACGAAAAGAAAGCAGTATTTGTGCGCTGAGCGAGGCTGTAAAGATATTTTTCATCGTTGCAGTCGCGAGGGGAAGGAAAACCGTGTCTCTAACGATGTTTTACATTCTTACAAACGAAAAGAAAGCAGTTTTTGCGCGCTGAGCGAGGCTGTAAAGATATTTTTCATCGTTACAGATACGAGAGGAAGTGGAATCGTGTCTGTAACGATATATTTCATCTTTACAGACGAGAAGACGGCGGATTGGTATCAATCCGAGCGAGTGGTAGCAAAGAGAAGTTCGCTCTACTTCAACAAGGTAGAAAAAGTAGAAGGCAGCACAAAGTAGAACAAAAAGGGGATGGGTGTGAGGGTGGAAAGGCGCCTTGCGGTGGGCCGCCTTTGAAGTCGTGTTTATACCGCATAATAAATTCAAAGAACACGACTTCAACAGCGGTTGGAACCCCACATCCATCCCTCCCCGTGCTCAAAACGTATGGGTTTAAACGAGAAAGGACCGTCAGGAGGATCTTCCCTGACGGTTTTTCTTATCGAGCAAGATTAACTATCAGGAATCGAACCTACGCAATAATATTTGATATTTGATCAAATATCAAATAATCTGTTTACAGGTCTAATTCAGATGTGATATTATATCAAATATCAAATAAGATAAATTAAGAGGAGAAAAAACCATGGATGTAACTCAGGAATCAGCATTAAATGAAACGACTTATTCACGTGTTCGCGATAAATTGCGCCAAGATATTTTATCCGGTGAATTTAAACCTGGTGTACGCTTGCGGATCGTCGATTTATCCAATCGTTACGGCGTTAGTCAGATGCCGATTCGGGAAGCTCTCCAGCAGCTTCAAGGGGAAGGACTCGTTAGTTTGCTGCCTCATAAAGGAGCAAGTGTACGTGAGGTGAATGAGAAGTTCGTATCTGATATGTACGATATTCGCATGGCGATTGAAACGATGTTGGTTCGGGGTGGCGTGCCTTTCATGAAAGATAGCGATTACAACAGACTTGTTGCTATTCAAGAGCAATACGAAAGGGCAGCCGAGGAAGGCGACTTGTTATTATGCCTCAAGCTTAATGAGAGCTTTCACAAAATCATTAACAACCTGGCAGAAAATCCCGAAGCGATTCGCATAATTGATCGGCACTGGGGACTGATTGACAGCATGCGCCAAATATTTGGTTCGAACCGGGGGGCCGATATTAGTAACGATCATCGGATGCTGCTGGAGGCTTTGAAAAATCGAGATGCAGAAGCTGCCGCAAATATTGCCAGAGATCACGTCATTAAGGCCAAAGAGGATTTGATTGCAAGAATGAAAGCAACGGGAAAACCATCTAAAGCTTAGATGGCGTTTACGCTTAAAAATTAAAACGCTTACAAGAGAAGGGGGTTGAGCGTGTTGTATGATCAAACGGTGACGAATCTCAAGGGGGCTTCAAAGTCACTAGAGCGGAAGAGGAAATGGTCCCATATTCGGAAAGATAAGCTATTATACCTCATGGCTATTCCAGGGATTTTGTTCTTTATCGTGTTCCATTACATACCAATGTACGGCATTTTGCTTGCATTCAAAAAGTACAATATTTATCAAGGATTTTTCGCTAGCGAATGGATTGGGTTGGATAATTTCAAAACGTTGTTCACCATGTATGGATTCGACAGAGCTTTCAAGAATACCATTATCATTTCGATCTACCAACTAGTATTTGCATTTCCCTTCCCAATTATATTGTCTATTCTGCTGAATGAAATCCGGCATCAACTGTATAAAAAGTTCGTTCAAACGTCGATTTACCTGCCTCATTTTGTGTCATGGATTATTATTTCGGGTATTTTGTTCGCCATCTTATCTCCTTCTACCGGTGTAATCAAAGAGATCGCAGGGTTTTTCGGGTATGAAAACTTCACCTTCAACCTGCTGAGCAGTAAGGAATATTTCCGGAGCCTGCTTGTCATATCGAATATCTGGAAGGAAGCGGGCTTTGGTACGGTGCTGTATCTCGCTACCATTGCAACGATTGATCAACAGTTGTATGAGGCGGCAAAAGTGGATGGCGCGAAGAAATGGAAGCAAATTTGGCATATTACGCTGCCGGGTTTGCGGACGACGATTGTCATTTTACTTATTTTTCGTGTGGGAAGCATGCTCAATACCGGTCTGGATCAAGTGTTTGCGCTCTATAACCCTCAGGTTTACGAGGTTAGTGAAATTTTAGACACGTATATTTACAAATTGGCTTTTCAGGAAGCGAAATATGATTTGGCTACGGCATCAGGTTTATTCAAATCGTTAATTAGTCTAGTCCTCGTTTTATTTACAAACTTTATTGCCAAAAAAATTGATTCAGATAGTGGTTTGATGTAACCGATTTCGTACGAAGGAGGTTCACCTGGTGAAAGAGTCATTTGGGGAACGTTTATGGTATTTCATTTTGAACGCAGGCATGCTGCTGGTATCGATCGTTACCTTGTATCCATTTTGGCATGTGCTGATGTATTCGTTAAGTGATCCCAAGCTAGCTATGGGTGGAGGGCTATTCTTATGGACGAAAGGCTTTTCTCTTACTTCCTATGAACTGCTGCTTCAGAGCAAAGGGATTTATTATGCTTATGGAAACTCCATTTTTCGCTTAGTTATAGGAACCGCGATCAATATTGTGTTGACCGCCATGTTGGCTTATCCCCTATCTATTCGAAGATTTGTGGGAAGAAACTTCATTACACTCATGATTTTCTTCACCATGCTGTTCAGCGGGGGCATGATCCCGACTTACTTAATTGTCAAAGAGCTCGGTTTGATCGATTCGATTTGGTCGCTCATTATTCCAACGGCTCTAAGTGCGTGGAACCTGATTATTTTGAAAAATTACTTTCAGAGCTTGCCCGCCGAGCTTGAGGAATCGGCAAATATCGATGGGGCTGCTCCGATTCGCATATTATTTTCGGTCATCCTGCCCGTATCGGGTCCTGTTATCGCCGCAATTGCTTTATTTTACGGAGTAGCTCATTGGAACTCGTATTTTGATGCTATTCTTTACATCAACTCTGATGCGAAACAAGTGCTCCAAGTGTTTCTGCGAACGATGCTGCAGAGCAGCTCGTTACAGCAGGTTCAAGGGGCGGAGAGCTTAGCTTCCTCCATCGGGTTGGTCACCGAAGAGTCGGTCAAAATGGCTACGGTTGTTGTTTCCGTGATTCCGATGCTGCTCGTGTATCCGTTCTTGCAAAAATATTACGTAAAAGGCGTAATGGTAGGATCTATCAAGGGTTAGATTTTGCAGAGTGATAGTTAAGCTCTCAAAATAGATATATTACTTAGGGGGGTATATATATGGTGAAGTTGAAGAAGACAGTCACATTAAGTTTAATCAGCGTGATGATGCTGAGTACGGTCGCTTGCTCTGTTGGAGGGAACACAAAAGAAGGCAATAAAACGGGTGAAACCAGCAAACCGGCAGCACCAGCAACGGTACGGATTTTGATCGACAAGACGACTAACTTTCCTGAAGATAACGCGGTAGTCCAGGAGATTCGCAAAAAAACAGGTGTTAATGTCCAGTTCTTGACGGTAGACACGGCAGACCTGGAAACAAAATTAAATACAATGATTGCGTCCAATGATATGCCAGATGCCTTTCTAAACCCGAATAAAGCAAAAATTAAGGATTTAGTTCGCAATCAGGCAATTATTCCAATGGATGATTTATTGAAAACCAACGGGAAAAATATTTTGGACAACAAAGGCTCCATATTAAAAGGCGCTACGCAAGTTGATGGCAAAGTGTACGCCATTCCGCGTGGTTGGGGATTCGGAAGTGCTTTGGCTATTCGCAAAGACTGGCTGGATAAATTGAAGCTGCCCGTTCCTAAGACGATCGATGAATACTATACGGTGTTGAAAGCATTCGCTAATCAGGACCCTGATGGCAATGGTCAAAAGGATACGCTTGGTGTGGGGGCTTACTTCGGAGGCGGGAGCGGCTACCAAACGTTTATACACTTCTTTGCGGCCTACGGCGTTCCTATCGGAAGAGGAAAAATGGTTGATGGAAAAGTGCTTCCTTGGGTATTGCAGCCCGGATTTATGGATGCCATCAAATTCCTGAACAAATTGAATAAAGAAGGCTTGATGGATCCCGAGTTCGCTACGATTTCCAATTTGAAAGAATTTGAGAAGCTATGGAACGGCAAGATGGGGGCTTTCGATTTCACCCCGAACGGGACTACGCAAAACTGGTTGACTCGTTATGTTGAAAATCCTAAGCCGGAATTTGCGTACACCGTTATTAAAGGACCGAACAATCAAGGAGGCACTCTCAATTTATACCTTGAAGACTCCGGCCCGTGGATGCACATCAGCAAATCATCCAAACATCCTGCAGAGGTTATGAAAGTATTGGATTTCATGATTAGTGATGAAGGCGATAAATTGACGTGGGCAGGCATTGAGGGTAAGCATTACAACATGGAGAACGGTAAGTTCTCGTGGATCAAACCTTATGATGATGCTACTAGCTTGCGTAATGAGGGAGGATTCGCCTACAACGGAGTCATGAATAGAATTAATGGCTTCTCGGTTCAATTGCTGAACGATAAAACGAAAGCCGGTTTGAAGCTTGCTGCTGACAATGTGATCGAAGATGCTTATCTTTACGATATTCCTGCCGTTGAATTGGAGAAAAAGAAAATATTAGAAGACATTATGAATGAAATCTTCATTTCCTTAATCGTATCCAAAGGCGATCTTGACAAAGAATACGAGTCGCTCAAGAAAAAATATTTGGATGCGGGCGGTCAGAAGTGGATCGAGCAAGCTACGGAAATTTACAAAAAGGAACATCCAGAGAAGAAGTAGAGGGATTAAATAATAGAAGGTTCATAGGGGTGCGTAGATGAAAATTACTGGCGTGAATACGTTTGTCGTCGATTGTTACCGTACAAACTTCGTATTCGTCAAAATTTACACAGATGCAGGTATTTCAGGGGTTGGCGAAGCAACGCTGGAGTATAAAGAGAATGCTGTAACTGGGGCAATAGAAGATATAAAACGTTACCTAATCGGTAAAAGCCCGCTAGATATCGAAGCGCATTATCACAATATATATCGTGATGCCTACTGGCGGGGCGGAGCTGTACTGATGTCTGCGCTCAGTGCAGTGGAAATGGCAATGTGGGACATTAACGGTAAATCATTGGG
>NZ_WHOC01000074.1:0-11508 GCF_013141785.1 Paenibacillus germinis | reverse complement strand
GAAAAGCTGGGTGAGTGGAGTTCTTCTTAATTGAGAGCTTCTATGAGCATTATCCCCTTGGTTCAGGATAAGTTGGGTGAGGGGAGTTCATCTTAATTGAGAGTTTCTGTGAGCACTATCCCCTTGGTTCAGGATAAGCTGGGTGATGGAGTTCTTCTTAATTGAGAGCTTCTATGAGCACTATCCCCTTGGTTCAGGATAAGTTGGGTGAGTGGAGTTAGTCTTAATTGAGAGTTTCTGTGAGCACTATCGCCTTGGTTCATGTTCGAGGAAGCTTAAGGGGCAGTTTTGTAGACTGCTCAGAAAATATGTTTCTGAAAGGACTGAGTGGGAAAGAGAGGAGGCAATGGAAGCAATGGCTACATTACATGGATAAAAATGGTAATTGTAGCATTCGTGTGGAACTTCCCAAACTAAATAGAACTGTTCTGACACGTACTAACGTAAACCAATACTATTCTAGAAGATATGCTCACGCCACACCACCGCCCCCGACTTCGAACTTTATACATCAATAATAAAACACTTCGAAACTTTTTACTCTTTCTTTCTGAGTAAAAGGGATAGTGCAAATAGGAAGATAAACAAAACCCGCCACTCAGCTGAAACAGCTTGAATCGCGGGTATGTTGTATTATTTATCCGCAAGTACAGTTAAGGACAGGCTTGCGGGCAGCAAGCGCTTCGTCCATACGGCTGACGACGGTAGTATAGGGAGCGTTCTTGACGAGCTCCGGGTTTTCTTCGACTTCTTTGGAGATGGCGATCATCGTATCAATGAATTCGTCTAAAGTTTGTTTGCTTTCGGTTTCGGTTGGCTCGATCATGATGCATTCTTCCACGCTGAGCGGGAAGTAGATCGTTGGCGGGTGGTAGCCAAAATCGAGCAATCTTTTGGCGATGTCGAGTGTGCGTACACCGAGCTTCTTCTGGCGGTTGCCTGAAAGCACGAATTCGTGCTTACAGAAGCGAGGATGAGGCACATCAAAGTATGGTGTCAGTCTAGCAAGCATATAGTTCGCATTCAAGACGGCATACTCGGATACTTTGCGTAAGCCTTCTGGACCGAGCGTGCGAATATAGGTGTACGCGCGAACTAGGATGCCGAAGTTGCCGTAAAAGCCTTTGACGCGGCCGATCGTTTGCGGGTAGTTGTAGTCAAAGTAAAAGCTGCCGTCTTCGCGCTTCGCAACGAGTGGAGTGGGTAAGAACGGAATTAGCTTTTCTTTGACGCCAACAGGGCCTGCTCCTGGTCCGCCTCCGCCGTGCGGGGTACTCATGGTTTTGTGCAGGTTGAGATGTACGACGTCGAAGCCCATGTCGCCGGGGCGAGTGATGCCCATAATGGCGTTGGCATTAGCGCCATCATAGTAAAGCAGTCCGCCTGCGGCATGCACGATCTCAGCGATCTCAACAATTTGTTCTTCGAACAAGCCGAGTGTGTTCGGATTCGTTAGCATTAAAGCGGCGGTATCGGGACCAACGGCTTTGCGAAGCTCATCGAGATTCACGAGGCCGCGCTCGTTGGATTTGATGGTTATGGTTTCGAACCCGGCAACCGTCGCGCTTGCAGGGTTAGTGCCGTGCGCGGAGTCGGGACAGATGACTTTGGTCCGCTTCTCACCGCGACTCTCGTGGTAGGAACGGATCATCATCAGTCCGGTCCACTCGCCATGAGCGCCAGCCGCCGGCTGTAGAGTTACACGGTCCATGCCGGTGAGGGATTCAAGGTCATTTTGGAGATTGTAGAGCAGCTCCATCGCGCCTTGCAGCGATTCTTCCGGTTGGTACGGATGTATTTTGGCGAAGCCAGGGAAGCGGGCTACGTCTTCGTTGATTTTTGGGTTATATTTCATCGTACACGAGCCGAGTGGATAGAAGCCGTTGTCGATACCGAAGTTACGACGAGAAAGAGCAGTATAGTGACGGATGACGTCTACTTCATATACTTCAGGCAGGTCGGGTTCGTTCTGACGCCTAAACTTGCCTGGCAGGAGATCGTTCAAATTGACGTCTGGCACATCGGATTCAGGCAGTGAATAGGCAATACGACCAGGGTGGCTCATTTCAAAAATGAGCGCTTTGCCGTCTGATTTCACGTTCACGTTGTTTTCGCTCATACGAGTTCCTCCATTACAGTTGCGAAGCTATCAATATCTTCGCGCGTTCTTTGCTCTGTGACGGCAATAAGCATATGGCCGGCGAGCTCGGGGTAGTCGCGGCCGAGGTCGTAGCCGCCGATGATGTTCTTCTGCAGGAGCTTACTGTTCAGCTCCTGCATGTTCGTGCCGTCCGGTAGCTTGACGGCAAATTCATTGAAGAAGCTGCCTGCGAATGGCAGCGAGAATTTAGTAGACGCGGCTAGGCGGTTCGCCGCGTAGTGGGCTTTTTGGACGTTGAGCTTGCCAACGTCTTGGATGCCCTGCTTGCCCATCGTGGACAAGTACACGGCTGTGCAAAGCGCGAGAAGCGCTTGATTGGAGCAAATGTTCGACGTGGCTTTCTCACGTCGAATGTGCTGCTCCCGCGCTTGGAGCGTAAGGACGAAACCGCGTTTGCCATCGCGGTCAACGGTTTGGCCCACGATGCGCCCAGGCATGCGGCGCATCCAGCTCTCGGCGACGGCGAAGTAGCCGCACGTCGGCCCGCCCAGCGCAGCTGGGATGCCGAGCGGCTGGCAATCGCCGACGACGATGTCAGCGCCGAGCTTGCCCGGCGCCTCGAGCAGCCCGAGCGTGAGCGGATTCGCGCTCACGACGAGCAGTGCACCCGCGCCGTGCGCGAGGGGCTCTGCGGCCCCGATATCCTCCAAACAGCCGAAGAAATTCGGCGATTGGAGGATGACGGCAGCCGCGTCGTCACTAAGCTTGGAAGTGAGGTCTTCGAAGTCGGTCACGCCCTCTGGCGTGAGGCCGATCTCGACCACTTCCAAGTTCAGCCCGCGGGCGGTCGTGCGCAAGATAGCGCGCGCTTCCGGGTGCACCGCTCTTGAGACGAGCAGACGACTGCGTTTCGTCGCTCCGCTAGCCAGGGCGCCGGCTTCAGCCAGCGCCGTAGCGCCATCGTACATCGAGGCGTTCGCTACGGCCATGCCGGTGAGCTCACAGATGTACGACTGAAACTCGAAAATCGCCTGCAGCTCGCCTTGGCTGATTTCCGGTTGATAGGGCGTATACGCTGTGTAGAACTCTGAGCGTGAGATGACATGATTGATCACCACCGGAAGGTGATGATCGTAGATGCCAGCGCCGAGGAAGCTGGCATAGCGGTCAAAGTCGGCGTTGCGGCTCGCCAGACCGCGCATATAGCGTAGTAGTCCTTGCTCATCCAGCGCCTTGGATACGTTCAGTTCGCCCTGAAAGCGAACCTTTTGCGGTATATCTTGAAACATCTCCTCCATGGATGAGATGCCGATAGTCTCCATCATTTCTTTTTGATCCTGTTCCGTAATTGGCAGATAGCGGTGCTTCATGATGACGGCTTGCTCCTCTCTTGAGACGAATGGCTTACGGTTTTCTTTTGTAAAAAGGGGTGGCAACGACTTTAGCTTTGACCTGCGACCCTCTAATTTCCACATTCAATTCCATGCCCAGCGCACTGTAAGCGGAATCGATTAAAGCCAAGCCCACGTTCGTTTTGAAAGTAGGAGATTGCGTCCCTGTTGTGACTTCACCGATCTGTTTACCATCCGTATTGAAAACGGCATAATGCGGACGTGGAATGCCGCGTTCGACCATCTCGATGCCAACGAGCTTGCGAGGTGTACCATTTGTCTTTTGACCAGCGATCACGTCACGACCTATGAAATCTCCCTTATCCAACTTCACAAAAAACGAAAGTCCAGCCTCAAGCGGTGTGATATCCTTGGAAAGCTCTTGCCCGTAAAGCGGGAGACGAGCTTCAAACCGCAAGGTATCGCGAGCGCCTAAGCCAGCTGGTACGAGACCATGCTCTTGACCTGCTTCAAGAAGCAGCTTCCACAGCTTTACAGCATCCTTTTGATCCACATAGAGCTCGAAGCCATCTTCACCTGTGTACCCTGTACGTGATAAGAGTGCTTTAATCCCAGCAACATCCGCCTCAGGAAGGAAGCGAAACGTTTTCAAAGATTGGATAGGCGCGTCTGTAAGTTTAGCTAAAATCAGTTCCGCATGCGGTCCTTGCAGCGCGAGCATCGCCGTTTCCTCAGAAATGTTGACTAAGTCCACACGACCCGTAAGATTCTGCTGCATCCATTCCACATCTTTATCGATGTTCGATGCATTGATGACCAGCATGTAGTTGTTATCACCAAGTTTGTAAACGAGTAGATCGTCTACAACGCCACCAGTCGGATAACACATAAGGCTATATTGGCATTGACCTGCTTCCAGCTTGGACACATCATTCGTTGTTATTTTTTGCAGAAAAGGGAGGGCGTCCTCTCCGCTTACTCGGACTTCCCCCATATGGGACACGTCAAAAAGCCCGGCCTGCTGCCTGACGGCGTCGTGCTCTTTTTGAATACCAGCGAACTGCACGGGCAGCTCCCAGCCTCCAAAATCAATGACTCGCGCTCCATGCTCCGCATAAATCGGGAAGAGCGGTGTTCGTTTTAGCATGCTCGTAACCTCACCTTCGATTGTTGACATTGCTATTTTGCCCGAAATATAAGCCAGAAAATGCAAAAAAGAGCAAAAAGTATGCAACACAAACATACCTTTTGCCCTGTCCTTTTTACCTGAGAGTTACCTCGCGCGAACTTCATGTCCGTCAAGTTTCCCCTTGGGTGTCCGTTTTCCCGCTGTGCGCGGAAATTCGAAGCTCTCCAGAGTTGCGTCCGATACAGGTCCTTTTGCCTGAGAGATTCACCACTTGGGGCTTACTCCTTCGGCGCCGCGAGCTTGCCCTGCGGTCTCTCCCTATACCATCATTCGCCAATATTCAATTTGTTTTATAGTATTATTATGTGCCCAAATTGGTGTGAATTGTCAACTGCAACTTTTGTAGAATGAGACTTGCCGTCTTAATCCGGCTTTGTTGGTAAAATTTACTGCGACCACCTTGACTTTGATGTTCTCATTAGATTAAGCTAAAAGCAAAATTTGCTGGTAAGCGAGGCGTTAATCGATGAGTGAAGTACAAGCCAATTTGTTTTACACCAAAGAGCATGAGTGGGTAGAGAAGCTGTCGGATACAGTGGTTCGCGTAGGCATTACTGATTTTGCCCAAGATCAATTGGGGGATATTGTGTTTGTGGAGCTTCCTAAAGTCGGAACATCCGTTACCGCGAATGAAAGCATTGGCAGTGTGGAATCGGTTAAAACGGTTTCGGATATTTTCTCGCCAGTTTCGGGCAAAGTAACTGCAGTAAATAGTTCACTGGAAGGTTCACCTGAGTTGGTGAACAGTGCACCATTCAGTGAGGGTTGGATGGTTGAAGTCGAAGTTACAGGTGCTGAAGCTTTGGAAGGCTTACTTACTCCAGCTGAATATGCATCTTACATCGGTAACGACTAGTAAAGAGTGACTTTGGTCTCCAACCAAAGTTTTTTAGGATGGAGGTTTTTTCATGTTATTTGGCCAAAAGCCGCAGGAGCAGAATGACCGTGTTCCCCCTGGCCAAACGCTGACACAAGGCTGGCCTGTGCTTCATTACGGATCCGTGCCTTACTATAATGATATGAGCAAATGGAATCTTCGTGTCTTTGGCTTGGTTGAGGAGGAGTTCCAGATCTCGTACAAAGACTTCATGGCTCTTCCGCGCAAAGAGTTCGCAAACGATATTCACTGCGTAACCACATGGTCCAAGCTGGACAATGTGTGGGAAGGTATTGCTGTTTCTGAGCTTATGAGCAAAGTGAAACTGATGCCGGAAGCTACCCATGTCATGCTGCATGCTGAGCATGGCTGGACGACGAATCTCCCGATCGAGGACTTCCTCCGTGAGACGTCTTTTCTGGGTATCAGACACAATGGCGAACTGCTGACACCTGACCACGGGGCTCCGGTTCGCATGGTTGTGCCGCATCTATACTTCTGGAAAAGCGCGAAGTGGCTGCGCGGCATCGAGTTTATGCCGAAGGATAAGCCGGGCTTTTGGGAGCGGAATGGGTACCATATGTATGGCGATCCGTGGGCCGAGGAGCGGTATGATTTTGATTAAAGTAATAAAGAAATCGATTAGATCGAAAATAATTTGCGGGTATGTTTGGGATATGTTAGAGTAAAAATAACAAAGAGACGGATTCGCGGTCCGTCTCCTGCACAACACTTGGGTGGAGACAACACTCCGAGTGAGATACCGGAATGAATAACCCCCTACCCTACGGCGCTAACCTGAGTGGGGTTATTTTCTTTTCATATATGTCAACAGCGCGAGAATAAACATCCCGAGGATTCTTTGAGATGCGTATGGGGATCCCTTCCGCGAGCAAAGGTACGATTTTGATTATGAGTAACTGAATACGTGCAGAAGTGACCCACTAAGGCGACCAACCTAGAAGTGGGTCACTTTCTTTTTGACAACCCGAGGCTACGCTGTAAAACAATTATTGTAAAAAAGGAAAGAGTACCAGTCACTAGATTTGAAACGCTAGTGATAGATACTCTTTTTTATCGAATGATTACTTAAATAACTTTGGTGAGTACAGTGCTAATACTGTTGAATAATTCGGAAAGGTGGTTTCGAAAGAGATTTCAAGTTTGTTTACGCCCTTGACATCAAAAAATATAAATTGGTTTGCTCCTCCATTAATTGGAGTGAGGTTACCTCCAGTTGCTAACAATTTACCATCACCATATATCTTAATAAGGCATTTTTCTTTGGAGTCCTTAGTATAATCATCAACCCCATAATATGTATTAAAAAATGAGTATTTTCCATCAAGATTATAGGTTATTTTTTCACTTTGGGCATTTGAATCTAACATAGAACTAATGCCTCTAGCGTAAACTTTACCCTCTTTCGTGAGAGGGTGTAATTTTTCGTCTCTAAAACTGGCATCGATATTTACTCGTTTCAAGACGTTCGTACCTGTTATTTTTTCGTATTTCAAATCTGTTAAATAAATTCCACCTACTTTCTCCGCTTGCTCAGCAGCTTCCTTATACTCTGGAGTTGAAGTATCGGTATGAACATTAAACGTAGAATAAGTGGTGTTTGAATCATTTTCAATCGTGGGAACTTGCATCTCAGATGGTTTACCGTAATCTTTTGAGTCTTTATAAGGTTCGGCTCCAGTCGGCGATGCTGAGGAGTTTTTTAAAATAATTGTTTTTGTTGCACTGTCCCAATTTACGTTGAGTCCTGATAGTTCTCCCATTGCGCGCAACGGGACGTAAGATGAACCTTCAAATATGATGGGACTTAACTCTCGACCATCAGGATCTTTGGGAGTCCAGGCTTGTCCATTCAATGTAAACTTTATTTCGTGGTTCAAGAATGCTTGAATTGTTTCGATATTTGCCTGAGCATAACCACCAATACATACTCCCATACTAAGTGTTACCGTTGCAAGAACTGTTGCTGAAATCTTTTTCATATTGACCCCCGATTATTGTTTCCATTATTATACAATACAAAATATGACTTGTTTATATTACCAGAATTTATGACACTTGAATAGAAAAAGAAGCTCTTAGTTAATTAAAGGCTGTCCCCAAAAGTCATTGACCTCTTGGGAACAGCCTTTTTGTCAGATATTTGCGTCCATCACTAGCTGACATTTACGGCGTGAAGATAAGAAGCATATGGACGTCTCATCGTTTGTATATTTATGGGAAGTTGGCGGGGGAGCGGCCAGCCGTCAGCTGTTAAAGCGGAGCATATTCCCGGTGATACGCCGTACAGCACGTTTTTTCAACCGAAGAC
This sequence comes from Paenibacillus germinis, assembly GCF_013141785.1. Classification (NCBI taxonomy): domain Bacteria; kingdom Bacillati; phylum Bacillota; class Bacilli; order Caryophanales; family Paenibacillaceae; genus Paenibacillus; species Paenibacillus germinis. Next base: position 3,657 of record NZ_WHOC01000074.1, on the reverse strand, counting down.
GAAGGAAATTGAACTCATTATTAGAGCTAGAATGATCTATTTAATAAAGTAATGTCCATAAATAAATGATTACCCAGCACTTATATCTGGTTCCCTTAATAGGATGTTGTGAAGCGACATCATCTTAAGGAGGCATGCAACGGATGCAGAAAAAAAAGCTAACAATAAAGAAAAGAACAGGATTAGTCGTACAGAGGCACGTACATGAATTTGAAGGTAGTACGAAACTAGCTGAAGAAGGCGATGATCGACATAACCATCGCTTTGCGGGTGTTACAGGGCAAGCGATTCGTGTAGGAACAAGCCATGTCCACGAAATTGACCTCACGAATACGGATTTCTTAGACCATTTTCATAATCTGAGAAGGATTAGAACCGGACCGGCTATTTCAGTCGGAAACGGCAAACACGTACATTTTGTTACGGGTCAAACCACCTTAAATGATGGTCATGTGCACCGATTTAATTTCGCAACATTGATTCAAGCACCTCTTGTTTAAGGAACAAATGTATAATATCTAAATGGTTAGAGGCAGGTTGCTATTGCAACTTGCCTATTTGTGGTGCAGCACTATTTTGTAGGACGAGGTGTTGTGTTATATTGTGTTCAGTGCAGTAATGAAAACCCAAAGGAGAATTATGATGTCAACAGTTATGGGAACCAAAGAAAATCCTTGGAAATTAAAAACGCCTCCTCAAACATCTGAATATGAAATGTACAAGGACGAAAAAGATGGAAAAGCGATTATCGTTTGCACGGTAGGTAAAACTGTTTTGCATTATGACTATCGTTGTGTGGATGACTTATATGCCATGCTCAGACAGAATGGTGACTGGATGGAATTAGGCAGTGCAGATGAGCAGAAACCTGTAAAAGAAGGCACAGTTGAAGCATGGGGCCGTTCATCAGAAAATCCGGTTGGTGGTTGGTATGGCTTGAAAAAAGGTTTTCGTGGTCGATTTGGCATGTATGTACCTCCACTCATGGAGGCACTAGGACTTGCGGAAGTTGAACACAATCCAAGGAACAATCGTATGAGGGCCAAATAACCAGGATTACCAATAAGATGGGGAACCAACTCAAGTTGGCTCTCCATTTTTGTGTAAGTCGAGAACTTATTTTTTTTCTAATTATGGAAATCATATTTAAATAATCAATTGCTTCTTTTGAAATGGAGTCATTAGATGGGGAAAGAATCGTATTACTTTATCTTTCACGCTATCCATACAATACGAGATTACTTAAGCAATTCGTGTATATTTTCGTGTGGGTCGGTTCCTTCGTGTTAATTGAAAGTATATTTCTGTATGTAAAGCTTTTGTCTTACCATAATGGTTGGAATTTCGGTTGGTCCATTCTCGTCTGGATTTTCATGTTTTTGGGGTTACGGTTGCATGATACAAAACCATTGTGGGCATGGCTGTTCTGTCTTGTGACTAGTGTGTTTTTGATTATATATTTTCAAATCCCGATTTCTACTATGAAGTAAAGCGTGATTGGCCTTACTCCCAACATGAATTATTTGCAAATAAAATCCCGATAAGTTAAAATTATATTAGTAATTGATCAATAACTAATGTGTGTAACTTTAAAGGTGGAATGAATGATGACAAAGAATTCTCCAACATCAGTCAATCGGCGAGTAGATATTGTATCCGCGGCAATCGAAGTTTTTGCTGAAATCGGCTATTACCGTGCAACGACAGCAAAAGTTGCAGAACGCGCACAAATTTCTCAGCCTTATGTTTTCCGGTTTTTTTCAACGAAAGAAGCACTCCTGCAAGAAGCGCTCGAAGTGTCTTGGACACGAATTCTTGAGGCTTTCCGCGCGGTCATTGAGACCGTTGCTCCAGATCAACTTGAGAAAGAGCTGGTTGATGCTTATATTCATATTATGAAATCTTACCAAAATGAAACACTGCTGCAAATGCAAGCTCAAACGATTAAAGAGGATATGATCGCAGAGGTCATGCAGAAGGGATTTCGGGATGTTCACCAGGTGGTGCTAGAGGCTTTTAAGCGGTCAGGTTTTGAAAAACCTTATGAGAGAACCTTGATTTTTCTTGCTAGAGGGATGTTGTGCAATATTTCAATGGCGCTGTCTGTTCCAGAATTAATGCTTGTGGATGAATAAGCTGATTCTGGCATTTTATATGAATGGTAGTAATCAATCACTCACTGGAGGCAAGTATTTTGAAACAAATTGAAGGCTATATTGAGGTTCCTGGAGGCCGGGTTTGGTATACGCGAATTGGTGATGGAAATAAAACGCCTCTAGTTGTCCTACACGGAGGACCTGGTAATACACATGATCCGTTAAAATCAGTTCTTCACTTCTTGGCTGACGAGAGGCCTGTCATTTTCTATGATCAGCTTGGTTCTGGGAATTCAGATCGACCAACGGATCCATTATTGTGGAGAACGGAACGGTTTATAGATGAGTTAATAACTCTCAGGGAAGCGCTCGATTTGAAAGAGGTTCATCTTTTAGGCCATTCGTGGGGAACCATGCTGGCTGCATCTTACTTAATAGACCGAAAGCCTTCGGGTGTCTGCAGCGTCATTTTATCAAGTCCATGTCTCAGTGCGGAGCGTTGGAAGAAAGACGCGGACCATTTCTTGGCTAATTTACCCGAGGATGTTCAACTCACGATCACGCGTAATGAAGAACAAGCTACAACGGATTCAGAAGAGTATCAAACAGCCATGGAAGAATACTACAAGAGGCATGTGTGCAGATTGGACCCTCTGCCTTCAATCATTGCTGAGAGCCGTGCAAAAGCCAATAAAGATGTTTATATGACGATGTGGGGACCTTCTGAATTCAGTCCGCAAGGCAATCTGAAAACATACGATTGTACGCCCCAACTTCATGAAATCCAAATCCCTACGCTCTTCGTTTGTGGGCGTTATGATGAAGCGTCTCCAGAGTCGACTCACTATTATCATTCTCTTGTCCCAGAGTCTGAGCTCCATGTCTTCGAAGAGAGTTCTCATGTGAGTTACTTAGAAGAAACCCACGAATATGTAAGGATTGTCCGAGGTTTTTTGAGTAGAATGGAGTGAGTTAGCAGTTTGAGTGACAATTAGGCAGAAGTGTACATACAATGTCTTAGGGTTGAGAGGGGTGTCTGAAGAATGCCTTCAATTGTTAATGGTGCCATCAAGATCAACAGTGTCGCCTCGGGTTCAAATGTCCAGATTGGAGATACTTTCGTTATTTATCTTTCAAGTAATTCGAAAATCTTCTCGGGAGCTAACTCATTTTCCCCTGGTGATAGTTTTGGAAGTGTCCAGAGTGTTCTAAATGGCAGCACCAATACCATAGATCCGGATATTGTTGATACGCCTAACACGAATATATAAATGAGATGAGACCAACGCGAACGAGAGTAATGTATACCGAGATCCTGATTTGAAATAAAAGACCCTCTGAAGGGTCTTTTATTATTATACGTTTAAGGTTTGAGGGTAAGCAAAGCTAACCCCTTTTTTATTCGTGCATTCCAGAATAAGCGCGTTTTCCGAGCTTATTCAGCACGGACGTGTAGGATGGTGTGCTGAGAAGTCGATTTTCGGCTTCTCAGACTCTGTTAACGAGCTTCGGCTCGCAAAGCACTCGCTGAAAGCGCGGTTTTCGCGCTTATTGGTTCTGG